>CANJNE010000019.1 GCA_947475275.1 Flavobacteriales bacterium
AAACCTCATCATTCAAAACATCGGCATCTCCGCATCTGACTTCTATTTTCTCACAAAGGTTTCTTTCTGCATTTTCAATTGTATTCTCAACCGACCAAGGCTCTATATCCACTGCCAATATGCGATCAGCCCCAAGCTTTTCAGAAATTATAGCTAATACTCCAGTACCTGTGCCCATATCCAAAACGTTCTTGGGAAAAGGTTCAATACTGAAAAGTGCTTTCGACATTAAATAGGTAGTTTGATGATGCCCGGTGCCAAAAGACATCTTTGGTAAAATTTCAACCCCCATTCCTACAATACAAGAAGAATCGTGAAATGGCGCATAGATGGTTACCAAATTATCAACATGTACTGGATGAAAATCCTTTTCCCATAATTCATTCCAATTCTGTTTGGGGATGATATTATGTTTCCAGCTTGCCTTACAACCAGCTTCGGTTAGATCTTCTGTTTCCAAAAATGTATTTTCAATAGGGTTATCAAGATTTACATCTGAAACAGGTGCATAAGCTATTATCCCATTTTCGGTATCTACAAAACTTTCATACCCCACTTCAGCCAATTGGGCAACCAATATTTCTGCCCAAGGGTCCCGAGGAACAAGGTCAATAATTAATTCAAAATAATCCATTCATTATATTTATAATTGAAAGAAATTGTTTAGCATTTAGGGAAGCGCCGCCTATTAATCCACCATCCACATTTGGACAGGAAAATAATTCTTTTGCATTCATTTCGTTACAACTACCTCCGTATAAAATTGAAATTTTCTCAGCCAATTCTAGTGAAAAATTGTTGGTTAACCATGAACGAATATGGCAATGCATTTCCTCAGCTTGTTCGGTGGAAGCAGTAATTCCCGTTCCTATTGCCCAAACTGGTTCGTAGGCCAAAATAAGTTTTTCCAACTGATGCGCGTTAAATGCATTCAACGCTGCAGCTAATTGCTCTGAAATAAAACTAAAATGATGACCATTATTTCGAACATCGAGAGTTTCACCAATACATAATATTGGAGTAAAATCATTATCTAAAGCTGAAAACAACTTCTCTTGAATAAATTGATTTGACTCATTGAACAATATCCTCCTTTCACTATGTCCGATGATTACTACATCTAAGTTTAAATCTTTCAACTGCTCTATGGAAACCTCACCGGTAAAAGCACCAGATTGCTTTGGATAAAAATTCTGAGCTCCTATTTTAAAATATTCTGCATTTTGCCTTGCAGCTTCTAAAAGCGTAAATCCAGGAAATACAAATACATCGGTTGTGCGGTTATCGGTTGAAAACAGACCCTGATTGAGTTCCTCAGCAAAACGAATTGCATCATCCTTCAATAAATTCATCTTCCAATTTCCGGCAACAATTTTTTTTCTCATATTTTGTCAGCTAAAATTGATTTCAAATCTTCAATATCAGGAATTTGATATGAAGTATATTTTTCTTTTACAATTCCCTTTTCAATGATGAGCATCGAGGGATCTGAACGTGAAATCATTTTCAAACCATTTTCATCATAATTTTGAAGAAAAATAATATTTATATCAAACTTCTTTTTAAAATTCTGCTGTTCTTCGATACTGCATCGTGTTATTAAATAAATGGGGACTTTATTTGATTCACAATATGCTATGATTTTTTTATAATTCTCGAAATCCGTCAAATTTTCGCTTTTGATATCTTGAGCAACCAATAGCACTAACTGGTTCATTTTCAACATTACATCTCTGAAAGACGGTTGATTTTGATTGGTACCATAAGACAAAAACGCTTTTAGTGAATGAAGATTCAGCTCACTTTTTGAAATGTCCTTAATATTTAAAACTGGATTAAATTGAGTGCCAAGCGAGGGAGGTATTTCCGGTTTAATTTCTTTTTGGTTTTGATTGAGAATTTGAAATTTCGATGTATCCCAATATTCTGGATTACCTAAATAATCTTTTTGAGTTATCAATTTGATTTGACTGGTTTTTAGATTTTTTATTTGGTATTGTGTATCATAAAGTCCATCCTGGCCATCAGACATTTTAATGCTTAAGTTATTGCCAACTGCAAAGGGACGAAAATCTTTTATTGGATCATTTCGCAAAACATATATTAATGTGACTATTAAAGAAAGCAAAATAAAAATAGAACTCCCTAAATAGTTACCTAACAGTGTGCCACCTGAACGTCGTATCCAGAGAGAGCCAATTATTAGAAACAAAGAAAAAATAATTGAAAAATACCAGTCAAATAGCACTGAAAGAAAAATTGCGATAAGCAAAAAAGACAAAAGGTACTGTATGTTTTGATTCCTAGTATTTGGTTTAATTTGCTTACGTGAAAGGAAGATCCATATAGTAAAGTATATCAAAATCAAATCTTTAAAAAGGGACTCTAGTGGTGTTAATGATCTCCCTACAGACCCTTTTAATGCATCTCCGAAGCAACCACAATCATTCACACACTGCGTTTTCTTTTTTTCTTGTACTACAATTGAGTTGCTGTTTTTTTCAATAACCTTAAGCGATTTATTTTTCTTTGGATTACTCATTATTGACTGAATACGAGCATCATTTAGGGAGTATGTATTTTGGTCCCAAAAGGTAGTTTTTGAATCACAAGTTGCTGAGTGCCATGTAAGAAATGTAAAAAAAAGCATCAACCCAAGCAGATAAAATGAAACAGCGCGTATTTTTCCTCCAATAATTAAAAATACGCCAAGAATTAATTCTGCAAATGTTATTAATACTGCGATTAAGAAAGCATAATCTTGAAGAAATTCCAAAGAAAATCCTGGTGAATTGAACCATTCCTTAATCCTAAAGGCGAGTGCACCATCTTGAAAATACTCTTCTAATTTAAGAGCAAATCCAACGGGATCATTCAGCTTAATAATACCCGAAAAAATAAAAATACTACCAACCAACCATCTGGCGATGTTCGCCATCAATAGTTTTCCTTGAAAAAGGACAATTCCACCAATTGAGAAGAGTACTGTGAGGTAACCTATGAAATTGAAAAGTATAAAATGTTCCTCTTGCGACGGGTGTGAACCAATTACTATAAATACTAAACCTGCAATATTGAGCAGGACAAACAAAAGATTAAAAAACAGTGATCTCCCTCCTATTGTCGCCTGATTTTTCATTATTGCTTTTCATTTGAAAGGTGAATCAAAGCAAAAACGGCATAATTCAGCATATCGAAATAGTTTGCATCAATCCCTTCGCTGATAAGTGTTTTTCCCTGATTGTCTTCAATTTGTTTTATTCTCAATATCTTCATAAGAATGAGATCTGTTAGTGAACTTACCCGCATGTCTCTCCAAGCCTCCCCATAATCATGGTTTTTTTTAGACATTAACTCATATGCTTCATTGGCATATTTATCATAAAGCGTTAAAGCTTCATTTTCACTAAGATCCAAAGTATCCAGACTTTTTTCTTTGAGTTGGATGATAGCCATTATGCAATAGTTCACAATGGCCAGAAATTCATCATTAATATTTTCGCCTACTTTATTCTGCCCACTTTCTTGAATTGTTCTTATGCGTTGGGCTTTAATAAATAATTGATCCGTTAATGAACTCGGTCTTAATATACGCCAAGCTGTGCCGTAATCTTTAGTTTTTTTTATAAAAATATCACGGCAATGATTGATTATATTTGTGTATTCAATATTTGTTTGACTCATAAAATTAACCATGATAAATTCGCGGGTTGAAGATACACATTTTCCTAAAATGAATCATTTGAAGGTTCGTGATAAATTAATCGATTTAAAATCGCCAAAAATCATGGGAATTGTAAATGTGACCCCAGACTCCTTTCATGTTAATAGCCGCTATTCGCATAAAGTATTATTGATTGAAGTCGAAAAAATGATTCTAGATGGTGCATCAATTATTGATATTGGCGGACTTTCAACAAGACCTGGGAGTGAACTAATAACTGTGGAAGAGGAAATCCAAAGGACAAAAAATGCGGTCAAAATGATTAAAACCCATTTCCCTGAAACTTTGGTTTCAATAGATAGTTTTCGTTCCGAAGTAGTAAGGCAAGCAGCAGATGAAGGGGTAGACATTGTAAATGATATTAGTGGTTTTCAATTCGATGATCAACTTTTAGATATTGTTTCTTCCTATGGCTTGGCTTATATTTTAATGCATTGTCCACCATCGTTTGAAAAAATGCATCATGTCACTGAAAGTGAAAATTTATTCAAGCAAATGATTCAATATTTTGCTGAAAAAATTAATATTTTAAAATCCAAAAATATCAATGACGTATTGATAGATCCAGGTTTTGGCTTCGGAAAAACTATGGAACAAAATTATAACATACTTCAATCATTGAATGATTTTCACATTCTAGAAAGACCAATTTTAGTCGGCGTTTCAAGAAAATCCATGATTGCAAAAAAATTAGAGATTGAAACTTCGGAAACATTAAACGGAACTACAATTTTGAATACTTTTGCAACATTAAAAGGTGCATCTGTACTCAGAGTTCATGATGTTAAAGAAGCCAGTCAAATTTTGAAATTGTTAAGCAATTAAAATATCTACCTCACATTTTCAATAAATAAAATCTTTAATAATTTGACGTCCTCCACAAACACCTCCTGTGTGAACAAATAAAACATTTTTATTCGTTATATTCTCTTTTTCAATCCAATCTTCAAGTGCCATCCAAACTTTTCCAGTGTATATTGGGTCTATTTCAATTCCAGTGAATTGTTCGAATGCAATAATCTTTTCTAGAAGTTCAACCGAAGTTTTTCCATACCCACCAACATGAGAATTTTCATGTGGCACAACACATTCTAGCCAATCATTGATTTCCGAGTTGCCAAAACCAAAACTTTTAAACAAGGTAGAAAGCGTCTGAATAATATCAATTCCTTTTAGTGCTGAAACAATGTGTAATTTTGTATTGCTCGACAATGAAAATGCCATACCTGCGGCGGTCGTTCCAGTTCCCAAAGCCACAAAAACATGGTCATAATTTATTTTACACTCACTTAAAATCTCCTGACAACCAATCATCCCCAAATAATTTGCTCCTCCCTCCGGAACCACATGCATTTGAGTATGCAAGGACTTCAATTCATTTTTAAAATCGTAGTCATTTCTCAAACTATAAATTTCACGAGAAACAAAATTCAAATTCATTCCAAGTTCACTACAACGCTTCAACACCGAATTTGAATTCTCATTTAATTCCTCTCCTCTAACAATTCCAACAGACTTTAAGTTATACTTATTGCAAGCAGCAGCGGTTGCCAATAAATGATTAGAGAAAGCACCTCCAAAAGTTAATATACCTTTTAATTTTTTTTGTTGAACATGTGCAATGTTATACTTTAATTTTCTCCATTTATTTCCTGAAACCTCCAAATCAATTAAGTCATCCCGTTTAATGAACAAATTAACTTTGCGCTTGTTAAAGCTTTCAATACTAAGGTCTTGTTCAATAGATTTTTCTATAACATACATACACAACATCAAAACATATAAACGAAATTAGTAATTCTGAGTGATGGATAACGAGATGTCAGGTTTTTCTAGGAGGGGTAACTTAACAGAAGCGGATTATTATTTAAGTCCTGAGGGGCATATCGTATTTACTGAAACATACCATTTAAAAAGGGGGTATTGCTGCAAGAGTGGTTGCAAACATTGTCCTTATGGATATGATAAAAAAACGGATACCTTCAGTAAAGATTAAAGAATTCCCTGATCAGGAAATTTGCCTTTAGAATTTCGTAGAATTGACTTTACATGTTCAATATTCTCTTCAGCATTATCCATTGGATTCATTACGCTGTGAATTCCACCTGTTTTTGAAGAATAGTCCATGTAACATATAACTATCGGAACCTGAGCTTTTTTTGCAATATAGTAAAATCCTTTTTTCCAATTGGGGTTATATTTTCTGGTTCCTTCAGGCGTAAATAATAAAAAAAGTGATTCGTTTTCCTGAAACAAATTTACTGCGTAATCTGTCATGTTGTTTTTCTTCTTTCGATCAACAGGAATACCTCCTAAACCTTTTAATATCCATCCCATAGGAGGAAAGAACAATTCTTTTTTGATAATTATTTTAGGCTTCACACCCAAATAAAAGAAAGCCAATCTGCCAATTACGAAATCCCAATTTGAAGTATGCGGCCCCATTACAAGAACGCATTTGGATACATTTTCAGGAACAGTAGGGTTAATTTTCCAACCCATCATTCGCAAAATTATTCCTGACAAAAATTTCATAATGTAAAGGTAGTGTTTAGTAATTAATCTAATTTTGATTATGCAATTTAAAAAGTGGCTATTTACTTCGATTGGTTTAATCTTTCTATACCTAACTTTTTGGAGTATCTTAAGAACCTCCGGAATTCTTATGAATCATCCAAATGATGATCTTTCTCAATTTTTACCTGAAAAGACTGATTATGCCGTGAGGATTTACTCAAACAATATCATAAAAACATTTTATCAAGAATTGTTCTTTTACAAAGAGGATGGTGCAATTCAAGACAAAATACAGAATTATATAGTAAAAACGATTTCGAAAACTGATTCAACACCTATCCAGACAACAATAATAATGGATAAGCTGCAGGGAATAGACTTCTTCAACGATATCATTTTCTTTCAATTTACGGAAAATCAAGTAGTTTATTCTGGATTACTTTGTCATGTTAATGACTCCGCAGCATTCATTAATACTGATAGAAAAAATAAAGATTATTTAAAATTGTGCGACAAATCAATTGGAGTTATAATTCAAACAGAAAAGGGAAAACACCAATCTAATGCATTAGGAAAACTTGCTTTGAAGCTATTATCTTCAAAAAAATCTAAAAAATTGAGACAGAGGCGAAATTCCACAATTGCACTTGCCGATGTTTATTATTCAATAAAGGATAAAAAACAAAAATTGTCTGAGTTAACAATGGAGATAAATGCTGATGCACAAAAAATTAGCTTTAGCGGGAAATTAGTCCCTGAATTTTTTGAGGTAGAGCATAATCCTGGCTATCTTTTACAGGCGAAAAATCTAAACATTTGTATAAGAGATATTCCCGAATCAATCCAATCAGAAATTCAAAAATGGTTGGCCCAAAATAAAATTCCGAATATTGGATTAGAGGAAATTCAAATAAATTATGAAGGCCTTGATATTGAATTCACACCAACTTACCTTGCAATAAAGCCAAATTTTGAAGCCATTATTAAAACAAATGGCAAAAAACCCATCAAGGAGTATCTTGCCAATCCGATTATTTTAAACACTATTGGAGGAAAATTAGACAGTAACTTTGTGGCAATAAACAATGTTTCCTACTTTTTTGAGCAGCTTGACAGTTGTACTTTTTACATCGGTAACAATGCCAAACCCATATACGAAAAAAGACTAAACACTGATCCTATTTTAATTCGTGGAAAATTAAGCCATCTGACAAATATTCAAACCGGTGGAATGGACTTTTTACTCAATATTGTGCCTCTTTACGCATCGATTAATAACTATTTCTTGAATCAGGAAAGGTTTAATTTCAGAATTACGCAAGATGCCACACAAAATATATTTGAAGGAGATATTGAATTCAAGGAAGGGAATAATGCTTTTTTTGAAAGTCTCTTTTTAATCACCGAACTTCAAGAAATGAATACACTCTTGAAATAATCTTTGGCGTAACGCATGCGGGATCCATACCAGGAAAAAAATTCTCCATCTACAATTAAAATTGTTGAATCAGGAAAATGCTTTTTCATTTCTTCCAGATGGGTTTCATTGAAAGGATAAGGTTCAGAACTTAATAATACAAATTCAGGCTGATCATTTAAATCAAACGGAACTTCTAAAATAGGGTAACGCTTTACTGTAATTAAATTTTTCAAACCAATTTTTGACATCATTGCATCTATAAATGTTTCTTTACCTGCACACATGTATGGTTGTTTCCAAATGAAATAAATTGCTGTTTTTCCTTTAGCAATTGTATTTGATTCGTCAAATGAATCGCTAATTTCAGCTGCTATCAACTTAGCTTCAGTTTCCTTGTTCACCAAAACACCGATTTGTTGAATCATTTCAATTGCATCCACAAAACTGTTAATATCAGAAATCCAAACCGGAGCAATTTGTTCTAAAATTTGAATATCCGCCAAGGTGTTTTCTTCCTTGTTAGCAATAATCAAATCGGGATTAAGTTCTTTAATTGCTGATATGGATACGTTTTTCGTGCCGCCTATTCTTTTTTTTGTTTGAAACCATGCCTGAGGATGAATGCAAAACTTTGTAATTCCTACAACCTCATTATTGAGTCCCAAATCGAATAACAATTCCGTTTGAGAAGGCACTAGAGATACGATTCGTTTTGGGGTATCTTTCAAATGAATTATACGCCCCATTTGATCAACAAATCGGTTCATATTTTATGACATTGCTGCAATAACGTCGTATCGGGTGATAATATGAAAATTTCCATCTCCAAGATCAACCAAAACAGCTGGTGTATCGCGGTTAATTAACTTACATAAATCATCGACATGTGTTCCTTTTGTAACTATTGGAAAAGGTGCTCCCATGATTGAAGAAATGGGTACATCTTTGAGTTCAGGTTGATCAACCAAAAGCTGGTATAATCTGCTATCATCAATAGATCCGACAAACTTATTGTCTTTTAAAACTGGAATTTGGGAAATACCATATTTGCGCATTTTCGCAACAGCATGGGATGCCAATTCCTCAGCGTAAAGTGTAATCAATGGCCTATTTCCATGTTCCGCAATTAAATCGGCAGCAGAGGCAAACTCTTCCTCCAAAAATCCGCGTTCCTTCATCCATTCATCATTGAAGATTTTGCCAACATATCGACTTCCATGATCATGAAAAAGCACAACGACAACATCATCTTCAGCGAGTTGATCTTTTAATTGCAACACCCCTTTAATGGCAGCGCCTGCTGAATTTCCAACAAATATACCCTCTTCTCTTGCTAATTTTCGGGTGTAAACTGCCGCATCCTTATCGGTAACTTTTTCAAAAAGGTCAATCACATCAAAATCCACATTTGCAGGAAGAATATCCTCACCTATTCCCTCTGTAATGTATGGATAGATTTCGTTTTCATCAAATATTCCGGTCTCCTTATATTTTTTGAAAACTGATCCATAGGTATCAATTCCCCAAATTTTAATATTAGGATTTTTCTCTTTCAAATAGCGCCCAACTCCTGAAATGGTTCCTCCTGTACCCACTCCAACAACAAAATGCGTAATCCTTCCTTCAGTTTGCTCCCAAATCTCAGGTCCAGTTGACTCATAATGTGCCAATCTATTAGAAAGATTATCATATTGGTTCACATACCAAGAATTAGGTGTTTCTTGAGCAAGCCTTCTTGAAACAGAATAGTAAGATCTTGGATCACTTGGTTCGACAGCCGTAGGACAAACCACTACCTCCGCACCTACGGCACGAAGAATATCCATTTTTTCTTTGGATTGTTTGTCATTGAGAACGCAAATTAACTTGTAACCTTTAATAATACAAGCCAATGCTAGACCCATTCCAGTATTTCCTGAAGTTCCTTCAATTATTGTACCTCCAGGCTTTATTATACCTGCCTTTTCTGCATCTTCAATCATCTTTACCGCCATCCGATCCTTAACAGAATTACCAGGATTTGTTGTTTCAACCTTGGCTAAAACAGTCGCACTAACTTCTTTCGTAAGCCTGTTCAGCTTAACTATTGGCGTATTACCGATGGTTTCAAGAATGTTGTTGTAAATTTTCATGATACAGATTTTTTACAAATATAGGGATTGAAATTGAGGGAATGAATTAATTGCAATAACATCAACCTGGCTTTTCAATTAACATAAATGTAAATACAAATGAGGTATTTTGTAGCTTTGGGGGAATATATTACTTATGAAACAACTTATATTTTTTATTTTACTGAGCCTACTTTTTGCGTCTTGTAAAGGCTTAAAAGACATTTCAATTCAAGTGGAGCGACCTGCTTTAATTACCATACCTGGGGAAATAAAATCTATTGGCATTTTAAACCGATCCATAGCTGCGCCTAATTCAGGACTTGAGGCAACATTAACTCTTGAAACACCGCAAGGGGATATTGCCTTATCTGGCGAATGTTTGAGGGGATTAAAAGAAACACTATCTCAAAGTGATCGGTTTGTTTATGTCGGTTGCGATACAGTGCTTGAGGCAGCTGATGAAAAAAGTTTGCAATTTGGTTTTGAATTGTCTTGGTCATTCGTAGATAGTTTATGTAAAGCGGAAAAAGTGGATGCTATACTATCTCTCGAATATTTTGATACCGATTTTAGCATATTAAATCCTGGTCTTACTGCAGTAAACGCGGTTGGACAAATTTTATCAGGAAATAATTCAATGGTAGAAGTTCGCGGGACAGCCAATGCTGCAGCAGGATTTCGCGTATACCATCCTTTGAACCAGAGAATAATTTATGAAGACAGATTTCAATATGAGAAAAGATGGAATGTTCGCAGCTACAGTGCTGTTGATGCATTAAACAAACTCATCCAAAGAAAAGATGCGCTTTACCAAGTAAGTTATGAAACCGGTGTTGATTTTGCTCAAAATATTGTTCCACTAAAATATTGGGAATGGCGCTCCTACTTCAAAGGTAAAGGAGATATGAAAATTGGTGGACTCCATGCAACCATAAAAAACTGGGAAAATGCCATTGTAAGCTGGACAAGTGTTTACAATAGCTCTACTAAAAGCAAGTTGAGAGGTAAGGCTGCCTACAATATTGCTCTGGGTTATGAGGCTCTGGAAGATCTAAATAGCGCCCAAAAATGGATTCAATCATCGTATATAGAATACCCTAAAAAAGAGGTGTTGAATTATGAGTTTATTTTAGAAAATAGGATTTTAGAACAAGACAAATTACAAAAACAAAAAAATCAAAATTGAACCAAAAGAAGTAATTGTTGTAAACGCCCTCGTGAAAAAATACAGCTTTCTATTAGTCAGTATACTCCTGTCACTTTTTATTGGCGCACAGGAGAATTGCACATTCAATTATTACAACAAAAAAGGTGGGCATTTTCTTTTTAGCACCTTCTACAATGCAGACATGAAAACGCCATTGGAAGGTGAGTGTACCTCATATAGTAACGGCCAAGTTTATGAAAAAAGAGTATTCGAAAATGGAATTATAAAAGAAGAAGCCCTCTATGATCTTGACAAGCAAATTCGAGAACGCTACACCACCGATTTCAAAAAAAACGATAGCGTAATTGGAAAACTTGAATTGTACAACGATAATGGAAGTTTGAATCAAATTGCCATTTTTTACAAGAACAAAGAAGGACGCAGATGCCAGCGCGTAACGCAATACTATCTAAATGGTTCGAAGAGCATAGAACAAAACTATACCTGGAGAAAAATCTCAGAAATTGACACCATTTACGAAATAAAAAACCATCCTCCACACACAGTAGATAGCGAAGGCTACACCTATGAACAAGTGCCTTTCGGAACTTACAAGCAATACCATGAAAATGGGCAATTAATGTTAAGCTATGGTCAAAGAATGGAATACAACTCCTACGATTTAGACTATTCTAAAAACGGAATCTTTCTACAATACCATGACAATGGTAAACTAAATACCTCTGGGTTTTATGTTAACGGTAGAAAAGATGGAACCTGGAAATATTACTATTACAACGGCAATCTAATAAAAGAAGAATACTACAGTAATTTAATGGGTTACGGAACTTGGAAGGGCTATTTTGATGATGGAAAACTTCAGTTTGAACTCGTTTACGACACTTCATCGAGTTACCCCTTTACTCCATCATCTCAATATTGGAATCAAAATGGAGTGCTCGTTAAGGAAGTTATTCTTGATAAAACAGGAAAAGGATACAGAAAGGAATGGTATGATGATGGCGTTCAAAAGGTTTATGCTGACATCATCTATAACTCTGAATTGAATGGTATCGAAAAAAGATGGTTTGCTAACGGTCAATTGAAGGAGTATTTCAACCATTATAAAAATGCAGATACTTCTTATGCATCTTATTTCGAAAATGGAAAACCAGAGCGATTAAAAACATTCGAAATTATTGACAATCATAAGATTATAGAAGATCAGACGTGGAATACGGCATCGATTTTAATTAATTACACGAAATCCATTCAAGACGATTCAGGAACAGATTTCATATATATCACCCGCAATGACTCAGGTATTGTTCAGCGTGAAATCGATCAAAAAAAAGATCTCAGAACAGAAAAATACTACTATACGAGCGGAAACCTTAAACAATTAATTTCTTTCAAGGATTATAAACTTGATGGCCTTTATCAATGGTATGACAGTCTGGGAAATTTGCGTATTTCATTACATTTCAAAGATGGCATTCGAAACGGAAAATGTCAATATTTCGATTCGCTAGGACAAGAGACTTATTATAAAACATTTAAAGAAGGTTGTATTGACACTTTAGAGGTTCAAAAAGACAACTCAAAGAATAGAAAATTTGAAGATTTAAACAAAGCAGAAAAAGCGAAATTTTACAATTACGTTTGTGCAATGCTTTACAAGGCATATAGTACTAATTCTTCAGATCTTGTATTCCGTAAAACATACATTGATACCTTGACACAATATTTAATTTGGTTTCATGATTATTGCGAGAAGGAATCAAATGGGTTGATTGTATTTGAGTTTCCTGAAAAAATAAATTACGAGCCTACTTTCATCCTTCCAAAACACACATTTTGGGGAATTGATAAAAACGATACAACCAATCCATATGTAGTTCAACTTTTAGCCGTATTTAAAAAAATAAATTGGAATTCTCCTATAGAATGGCAAGACAAAAATGACCATTACGAAGGCGTTTATCGCGATGACAACTTTTATGCAAACGGTATTTACAACCTCAATTTTATGTGGTATTTGCAATCAGGATTTATGAAGTATGATGAAGTTAAAACAGATATTAACTTGAATTATTATTATCAACACGAGAATAACTATTTTATCCTAAAACGCCTTTCAAATTGCACCTTTCAGATGAGTTATATTTATAGATATCGAAGTTATGACTGGGTGATATACGAAGACGGAAGTTGTGACTTTCTCCCTATAACAAAAACATGGGAGGAGGTTGAAAAAGAAATGAATGAACCAGAAAACCCTAAAATGTATTGGGATTAAATCCAAATTGTGAAATAAGAACAATTTCAAGTCCTATCTATACTACAATAGCTTAAATTTGTATTTAGGACATGGACTTTCAACTTTTTTCTGACTTTCAACCCACCGGAGACCAACCTGAGGCTATTAGACAATTGGTTGAAGGGATACAAAACCATATAAATTGTCAGACATTACTCGGAGTAACAGGAAGTGGCAAAACCTTTACGGTTGCCAATGTTATTAAAGAAATCAATCGCCCTGCACTCATTCTTTCCCATAATAAAACGCTTGCTGCACAACTTTACGGTGAATTCAAACAGTTCTTTCCAAATAATGCGGTGGAGTATTTTGTTTCATACTACGACTACTACCAACCTGAAGCCTATTTGCCCGTAACAGGCACTTACATCGAGAAGGATTTACAAATCAATGACGAAATTGAAAAGTTACGATTGTCAGCAACCTCTGCCCTTCTTTCGGGAAGAAAAGATGTAATTGTTGTAGCATCTGTTTCTTGCATATACGGTATCGGTAATCCCAAAGAATTTGAAAAAGGTATTTTAAATCTTAAGGTTGGAACCTTGGTTTCTCGGAATCAATTCTTATTGAAACTGGTTGAGAACCTATATTCCAGAAGTAACGAGGATTTTAAAAGAGGAACCTTTCGTGTAACCGGCGATACCGTTGACATCTATCTTGCCTATGCCGATTATGCCATTAGAATAGACTTTTGGGGAGATGAAATTGAAAGTCTTAAATCGATTGATCCTTTGTCCTCAATAACAATTGAAAAATTTGATGACATTACCATTTACCCCGCAAACATTTTTGTTTCGAGTCCTGAGAATACATTTCAAGCCTTAGAAGAAATAGGAGAAGACATGGTTATTCAAGTTGCCAATTTTAAGAAAGAAGGTAAATTGGAAGAGGCCAACCGACTTCAAGAACGGGTGAGTTATGACATGGAAATGATTCGCGAATTGGGGTATTGCTCAGGTATTGAAAATTATTCAAGGTATTTTGATCAAAGACAACCGGGAGAGCGCCCATTCTGCTTGTTGGATTATTTCCCAAAAGATTTTTTAATGGTAGTCGATGAAAGCCATGTAACCCTTCCGCAAGTCAGAGGCATGTATGGCGGAGACAGGTCGCGAAAAATAAATCTCGTAGATTATGGTTTTCGATTGCAAGCCGCGATTGATAATAGGCCATTAAAATTTGAAGAATTTGAATCGATAATCAACCAAGTAATTTTTGTCTCAGCAACACCAGCCGATTACGAAATCATTCAGTCAGAGGGAATTTTAGTAGAACAACTCATTCGACCTACCGGACTTTTGGATCCAATTATAGAAGTTAGACCATCACGTAATCAGGTGGATGATCTGTTGGAAGAAATTCAGAAAAGAATTGAATTAAAAGAACGCACTTTAATAACCACCTTAACAAAAAGAATGGCCGAAGAACTCCAAAAATACATGGATCGGCTTGGCATACTTTGTCGATACATACACAGTGATATTGACACTTTGGAAAGGGTTGAAATTTTGAGACAATTGAGATTAGGGAAATTTGATGTTCTTATTGGGGTGAATTTGTTAAGGGAAGGATTGGATTTACCTGAGGTTTCATTGGTTGCGATTTTAGATGCCGATAAAGAAGGATTTTTAAGAAACGAAAAATCTTTGGTTCAAACCGTAGGAAGAGCAGCAAGAAATGTAAATGGAATGGTTATCATGTATGCCGACCGCATGACCGTTTCAATGGAAAAAACCATTTCCGAGACGGCACGTCGACGTGAAATGCAAGAAGCATACAACAAAGCTCATGGCATGGTCCCTACTGCACTTAATAAATCTGTAGAAACAATTTTAGAAGCAACAAAAGTTGCTGATGGTGATATCTCTCCGACTTTCAAGAATTACGAGTGGCAAAACGACATTCAAACTGCAGCAGAATCAATCCCGACATATTCGAACCCGGTCGAATTGGAAAAGAAGATCAAACTGTTACGAAAAACAATGGGAAAAGCAGCAAAGGATCTAGATTTTATAGAAGCTGCAAGATTGAGAGACGAATTGTTAGCCCTTGAAAAATTAAAGATTAATTCAAAATAGAAATCATGGAAGAATCACAAAAATCTACTTTAAAACAACTTCAAATTTTAGCACTGGCCGAAGGCATTTCTTATCTCAGTTTTGGACTAACCATGCCTTTGAAATATATTTATTTTATCCCGCAACCCAATTTGTACGTTGGAATGGCACATGGGATTCTGTTTATAGCATATTGTGTGTGGGTTTTGAGATTACACTTCACTTTGAAATTGAAATATTCGTTATCCGGTCTATTTCTTTTGGCATCTTTGGTGCCATTCATGACGTTTTGGATAGATGCAAAATATTTGAGAAAAATACATGAAAACAATCAGTTGTTTACCAGATAATTTGATTTTAAATCGCTGAATGTTAGTTAGAATATAAGCCATAGCTATACTTTTTTTAACTATTTTTGAAACCTATTATGGATACAAGAAAACGAATTGAAGTTTGTTTTACTCCAGGCGAGTACACCTACTTCAAAGATGAATTTGAAATTGTGGTTGTAATTGACGTTTTACGAGCAACTTCAGCAATCTGTGCAGCTTTTGACAATGGAATTTCCGCTATTATTCCTGTCCCAACAGTAGAAGAAGCATGGGAATACAAACAAAAAGGATATTTGGCAGGTGCTGAGCGAAAGGGACAAATTGTTGATGGTTTTGACTTTGGAAATTCACCTTTTTCATACATGAAAGAAGAATTCAAAGGTAAAGAGGTTGTTTTAACAACCACCAATGGAACCAAATCACTAGATGTAGCAAAAAATGCCGAAACCGTTGTTGTTGGTTCCTTTCTTAACTTGAAGGCGCTATCCGAATGGTTAGAACAGCAAGAGAAAAATGTTTTGTGTCTTTGCTCTGGTTGGCAAGATAAATTCAATTTGGAAGATACCATTTGTGCAGGTGCCATTTCAGATTATTTGATCTCTACTGGCAATTATACTTCGATCGAGGATTCTTCAATCGCTGCGAAATATTTGTTTTTGTCTGCAAAAGACAATTATTTAGGCTACTTAAAATCCAGTTCACACAGAAGAAGATTGAAAAATTTAAATTTGAATGAGGATATTAAGTATTGTTTAACACCCGACCAAACATCTGTTATTCCAATTCTTAGAGATGGCAAACTGGTTCAATTATAAGTTATTTTTTGGATTCTTCATTTTAATCATTACTTCCTTTGATTATTCTGAACCAATTGCTGCTTCAAAATGGGGCTTTTACGGTCATAAACGTATCAATCGCATTGCGATATTCACATTGCCACCAGAAATGTTTGGATTTTACAAAGATCACATCGAATACCTTACTGAACATGCGGTTGATCCAGATAAAAGGCGTTATGCTGTTGAAGGAGAAGCACAATGTCATTACATTGATTTAGATCATTATTACAAACAAGGGGAAGATCCTTTCGCTATAATGCCGAGGCATTGGTATGATGCCGTAGATAAATTCACAGAAGACACCTTGCAAACTTATGGCATAGTTCCCTGGCACATTAATGTGATGAAATCGAAACTTCAAAAAGCATTTGAAACGAGAAATGTAGATTTGATTTTAAAATATTCAGCTGATATTGGTCACTATATCGCAGACGCGCACGTGCCTTTACATACTACAGAAAATTATAACGGTCAATTAACAGGACAAAAGGGTATTCATGGGCTTTGGGAAACCAGGTTAGTTGAAATCAATGCTGAAGATTATGACTATTTTGTTGGCAAAAGTGCTTATGTACAAAGTGTTATAGACTTCGCATGGGAAGCCGTCGAAGGCTCTCATCTCGCCTTAGATTCAGTGCTGCGTTTCGAAAAAGAGTTGACAGATGAATTTCCAAGTGATAAGAAATACAGCTACGAACAACGCGGTAACACAACAGTATCGGTTTACTCCTTTGAATTTTCACAGGCATACCATTTACGTTTAAATGGAATGGTTGAAAGGCGATTGCGACAAGCAGTAATCGCTGTCGGATCAATATGGTATACCGCTTGGGTTGACGCTGGTCAACCAGATCTGGGAGCGCTTCAGCACATTCCGCCATCTGAAGAATTATTACTAGAAATGCAAGCTCTCGATGCTGACTTTCATAACGAAGAGCACAAGGGTAGAATTTGCGATTAAATTATCTTCACACAAAAAATCAACCATCTCATTGAATTTTAAGTTATATTTAAGGTTCAGCAAAAAAAAAATCGCATCATGTACGGATTGGTGAACAAAGCAATTAAAGATCTGGTTGTAAACAATCACGGAGAAGAAAAATGGATAGAAATCTGCAAATTGTCTAATCATTACGAGGAAGACTTTATTGCAATGAGCCCATATCCGGATGCACTAACTTATGACCTCGTAAAAAATGCTGCTTCCGTATTGAATGTAGATCCTCATGATTTACTGGAAGCATTTGGAGAATATTGGATTTTGTATACAGCTGATGAAGGCTATGGAGAATTAATGGAACTGACCGGGTCTACATTCAAAGAATTCCTGGGAAATCTGGATATGTTACATTATCGAATTAACAATTTAATGCCCGAATTACAAGCCCCTCAATTTTCAACGAGAAATGAAACGACAGATAGTATTGAATTAGAATACCGTTCCAAAAGATCCGGGCTTTCACCAATGTTGATTGGAATAATAAAGGGATTGGGAAAACGTTTCGACTTGCTTGTTGCAATTGAGTGCATTCAGGAAAAAAATGAAGAAAACGGTTGTAGTGTATACCAAATAACCTGGTGAAATGAGTAGCTCCGAACTCGAAACAACGAATGAGGAAGAACGTCTAAAGGCGCTTAAATCATATCAAATTTTAGACACGCTTTCTGAGGCTGAATATGAAGATTTAACCGTATTGGCATCAGAAATTGTCGGTGCTCCAATATCATTAATCAGTTTAATTGATGAAAACCGTCAATGGTTTAAATCAAAGAAAGGAATTTCAATTTCTGAAACGGATAGATCACTATCATTTTGTACTCATGCTATTAAAAATAAGGAAGAAGCATTTATTATTGAGGATGCGCGAAAAGATGCGCGATTTTCTGATAATCCTTTCGTAAAATCTGATCCAAATATTGTTTTTTACGCTGGAATTCCTCTTGTTGATTTTAATGATTTCGCTCTTGGGACCTTGTGCATCATGGACAATAAACCGAGGACATTGACTGAAAAACAAATAAAATCGTTACAGACTATTGCAAAGCATGTTGTAAAATTAATTGAATCAAGAAAATCAAATCGGCAATTAGGAGATGACAAGGATGTTTTAAAAGAGGCGTTAGGTGTTAACAATGGCTTCTATCTAATTTTAGATCATGAAGCCAAAATCGATACTTACGGTGCTAATTTCTATAAAATCCTTGATAATCCGAACAGTTCTAAACACTTTCACGATTTCTTTGAATTTGAAGGCGGTTTTGATTTTGAATCATACCAAAAAAATGATGTTTCGGATGATAAGAGACTTAATTTTTTCAAATCGAAAGAAAAACATCAACGATTTAAGTGTACATTAAAAAAAATTAAGGATTCAATAATTATTGCTGCTAGTCCTGTTATCAATGCACAATTCTCCCTCAAGGATTACAATCTAACGCTTAATGATTTCGCTCCGCATGATTACATCGCAGAGTATTTGTTTTTACAACAAACAACTCAGCGTTCGCTTAAGGACTCACAAAATCTAACTTCGAAATTAATAGATCGTAATAAGGAGCTAGAAAAGGCACAATTGAATATTGACGCACTCTCTAGATTTCCCAATGAAAATCCCAATCCAGTGCTTCGTTTTGATTTCGATTACAATTTGGTTTATGCGAATGAATCGAGCCGAAAATTCTTTCTGAATGATTTTGGCATCGCACAAAACGATATCGAAGATATTTCATTTAAGTTGCTTTTATCAGAAATGATTGGGTCAACTGAACGGTTTGAACAAAGAATTCTGGAAAGAAATAACCGGCATTACTCGGTTACTTTAAAAACGGTCAGTGAATTCAAATACATTAATTTATATGTTAATGAAATTACTTCTTTCATTGAACGTGTGCGTTCAAATGAGTTAGCATTAATTGAAATCAAAGATCAAATCAATGAACAGCGGGATTTTTATGAATTCATTTTAAATAATATTCCTGCTGATATAGCAGTTTTCAGCAAAGAACATAAATACCTTTATGTCAATCCTCAAGGAATCAAAAATCCGGAAATGAGAAAATTCATGATAGGTAAGGATGATTTTGATTATTGCAAATTTAAAGGCATTCCTGATGACATAGCGAAGGAAAGAAGATCGGTTTTCAATAGTATTGTTGAGGCTAAAGCATTCAATAGTTGGGAAGATGAATTATTTGATAGCGAAGGTAACAGAACAGTTGTTTATCGCAGAATGGGACCCATTTTTAATTCTAAAGGCGAAATTGAATATATTATAGGTTATGGCGTAAACATAACTGATAGAAAAATAGCTGAAGAAAATCTTATTGCAGCAAACAGCCGTCTTAATTTACTTGAAAAATTTATTGATCGAACCAACGATTCCATTCAAGTTTCAAATGAAACTGGTCAATTAATTTATATTAATAAAAAAGCTTCAGAGCGTCTTGGAATTTCTAACGAATCCATTCATAACTATACGGTGATGGACTTCGAAGACACCATAAATAACGAAGAAAAATGGAAGGTTCATCTTGAGGAACTAAAGGACAAACAATCCTTGCAAATCGAAGGTGTCAATAAAAATCAGAAAACTAATGAATTGATAGATGTTGAGGTTAATATCAATTACGAAGTTATTGATGGTCAAGGATATGTAATTGCTGCTTCTAGGGATATTACTGAACGTAAACGCACGCTTGAAGAAATAAACAGACTTTCGCTTGTTGCAAAAAACACAAACAATGGTGTATTAATTCTCGATACAGAAAGGAAAATTACATGGGCTAACGATGCTATGATAAAGCGTTCTGGTTATTCGCTGGAAGAGCTTGTAGGCAATAGTCCAAGGATTTTTCAATTTGAGAAAACTGACATTACTACAGTTGAACGCATTTACAAATCGATTTTAGAATTGGAACCAGTTTCTGAGGAATTGCTTCATGTTGGTAAAAACGGTAACGAATATTGGATTGATTTAAACATCATGCCCATTAAGAATAGCGACGGAAAACATATTGGGTTTATAGCTATTGAATTCGACATTACTGAGCGTAAAAGATTTGAACAGACGATTGCTGAGCAGAATAAAAATCTCAGAGAAATAACTGATGCATTAGATGAAAGCAGTTTGGTTTCTGTAACCGATACAAAAGGATGTATAATCAGTGCCAACAAAAAATTCTGTGAAATTTCTGGATATTTAGAAAATGAACTTATTGGTCAACCTCACAGTATCGTAAATTCACAATACCACTCAAAAACTTTTTGGGCAGATTTATGGCAAACCATTTCAAGCGGTATGGTTTGGCAAGGTGAAATTAAAAACAAGGCGAAAAATGGAAGTTATTATTGGGTAAATGCTCTCATTTATCCTATACGCGACTTAAACGGTAAATTGATTCGCTTCTTATCAATTCGTCACGAAATAACAGCAAAAAAGGAAGCAGAAGAAAGAGAGAAAAAACTCAATGAGGAGCTTATTCTGCAACAAAATGCTTTGGTTGAAATATCTCAAATTCCAGCTGATATTGAGACTTCGGATAAGCTTACTCGAATTCTTGAAGTCGCCACAAGAACAATAAACTCAGAAAGTGCTTGTGTCTGGTTTTATGATAGCATTAATGAAAAATTTATAGAAAAATACAATTACAATAATACCTCTCAGCTTTTATCATCAGGAAGAGAAATAAAAAGAAATGGCGATGCCAAATTTTTTGAGTTATTAAAACACAAAGAAGCATCCTTAATTGCTATAGATTGCAAAAAAGATGATCTACTATCGCCATTTTATGAGCAATATTTTGAGTCAAAAAGAATAAATGCCTTGATTCAAATGCCCATTAGAATAAGCGCAGAACTTTTTGGCTTTGTTTCTATTGAGCATATTGGTGAGACAAGAATTTGGCAAGAAAGTGAAATAAATTTCTTACAATCTATTGCTAATGCTATCGCTTTGGTAATTGAAAATGCTAAAAAAGAAGAAGCACAAAAAGTTTTAGCAGTAAAAGCGCAATTCCAAAATCTCTTGATGGAAATATCCACCAAATACATAAACCTTTCTAATGAAGAAGTCCATGATGCTATTGTTCAATCTTTACAAGACATTGGGCAATATGTTGGAATGGATCGGGTTTATGTTTTTGAATACGACTATATTAAGGAAATAGCAAATTGTACGTTTGAATGGTGCAGAAAAGGTATTACCTCTCAAAAGTTAGTTCGTCAAAACATTGCTTTAGACAGTATTCCTTTATGGGTCAATCCTCACAAGAGAGGAGAAGCATTTCAAATAGACGATACAAGTAAAATAATTGACCTTGAACTCAAAGCGAGGTTGGAATCAAGAGATATAAAAAGTTTAATCACCATTCCATTGATGAATGGAAAAGAATGTTTAGGTTTTGTAGGATTTAATGCTGTTTCATCTGTAAAACAATTGAATGGTGATGAACAATCGCTTTTAGAATTGTATGCTCAAATGCTCGTTAATGTAAAAGTTAGATCAAACTATATCGATCAAATTCAACTTTCTAAATTAGAAATTGAAAGCATAAATGCAAGCTTGGAACAACGTGTTATTGAACAAACTCAAAAAAATGTAACCCTTGCGAAAACGCTATCCGATCAGGAAAAGCTTGTTACTTTAGGCGAAATTTCATCTGGAATTGCACATGATTTAAACACACCATTAGGAGCCATAAAAAGTGGTGCTGAAAGCATTAGATATACCCTTGAAAATCTTTTTAAAGAAACAATTTTGGGTTGTAACGAACATCAAATAAATGTCGCTTGTAAAATAGCAGTTAATAACGAATCTGATTTATTTATTGGTGGAATGCAATTTCTAAAAGAAACCAAATCGTTTGAACAATTCTTAGTAGAAAGCTACGCTAATATAGATTCTGGAATGCTATCGACTTCTGCCGAAAAATTTGTTAAGGCACGAATTGACAAGAATGACACTGAAATTATTAATGATGTACTGAAAAGTCAGAATCCTTTGCAATATTTAGATTTAATTTACCAACTTAAAATGGTTAGAACCTTCATTGATACCATTTTGAAATCTAGTGAAAAGGCTGCAAGGGTTATTCAAGATTTAAGGTCGTTTATAAAAGATCCAAAAAACAATGCAAAAGGAAAAATCAACCTTCAGCAAAATATTTCTACTGTATTAAACATTTTCAATTTCGAATTAAAGAGAACAGCAAATGTAGAATTTGATGTTGATGAAAATATTGAGGTTGAAGCATTCGATATTAAATTGTTCCAATTGTGGTCTAATTTGATTAAAAATGCTATCGAAGCAATGGAGGATAGAGAATATCGCGGATTATTAAAAATATATTCTTCCGTTGAACAAAATTATATTAATATTGTTATCGAAAACAATGGCCCAAAAATTCCTGAAGCAATTCAAAATGAGATTTTTAACAAGTTTTACACCACCAAATCATCCAAAAATGGTACTGGTTTAGGTTTAAACATTGTTAAAAACATTATTGAGGATCATGATGCAAAGATTCATTTGAATTCAACTGATGAGAGCACCAAGTTCATAATAACTTTTAACAAACCAGAATGAAAGATATAAAGTATGCTGTAGTTTGTGTTGATGATGACCCTTTGATTCTTCAGGTATTGAGTTTTCAACTTGAAAAAATCATAGATAAAAAGTGTACTTTATTGGAGTATTTCACAGATCCTCTGATAGCCCTATCTAGTATCGATGACCTTGTAACCGAACAAATAGATATCATTTTCATCATAGTTGACTACCAAATGCCAAAGATGAATGGTGCTCAGCTAATCAGAGCCATTAAACAAAAATATCCCAATCTGGCTTGTGTAATGCTTTCAGGCCAAGCGAATGCCATACAAGTTGCTGAATTGGAACAAGACAATTTACTAACAGAATTCTTAAGTAAACCTTGGGATGAAAGTGTTCTTTTCGACGCTGTGGCACCAATTATCAAACGGAACAAATAATTAAAATCTTACTACTGTAACGCTACATTGATATGATAAAAGTTGAAAATCTATACAAAGAGTTTGAACTCAGTAAGCAACAACGTAAAGAATTAGCAACTGAAGAAAAGATAGCCGTAGCGGTGAAGTCTATTTCTTTTGAATGCAAACCCGGAAAAGTTTTTTCGCTTCTAGGTCCTAATGGGGCAGGCAAAACAACCACGCTTCGAATGATTTCTACAATATTTGCCCCAACAAGAGGAAATATTACGATTGGAGGAATCGATGCTGTTAAAGACCCACAAGAAGCTAGAAAGAAAATTGGATTCTTAACCGGTTCAACTGGACTATATCATCGTTTAACCCCGAATGAACTTATTGATTACTTTGCAGGCTTGTACAATGTAAATAAAGAAGACCTTGTTAAAAGAAAAGCCCATTTGTACGATCTTTTGAATATGCATGAGTTTCAAAATAAAAGAATCGGAAAACTGAGTACAGGTATGAAGCAAAAGGTTTCTATTTGCAGAACCATGATCCATGATCCCGAAGTTGTTGTATTTGATGAGCCAACAAGCGGATTGGATGTTATTACAGCAGAAAACATCATCAAACTTATCAAGGACTGCAAAGAACAAGGTAAGACAGTTATTTTTTCAAGTCACATTATGAGCGAAGTAGATTTGCTATGTGATGATATGGCTATTATTCACAAAGGTCAGCTGCTTTATAATGATTCAATGGAGAACTATAGAAAATCAATGCAAGCTGAAAACCTTACCGCAGAATTTATCCGAATCGTTAACGAATTCAACCAGAAATCATGATATTTAAAATATTCAAAAAAGAACTCAAGGATTCATTAAGAGATCGTCGTACCTTAATGTCTATGTTGGTAATTCCTATTATTCTTTTTCCAGTTATTATCAATTTGATCATGTTCATTACGAAAGAATTATCGGATGAAGTAGCCAGTAAAGAACTGAAAATAGGAATGGTTGGAGATGCAAACAATAAAATTTTCAATGAACTAAAAGCATTACCTGAAGCATTGGGTAAGAAACAAATTGTTTTCTTCAAAGATACAATGAGTATGATTGAAGCTGTAAAAAATGATTCCATTCAATTGGGAACATTTGTACCTAAGAACATTGAAACTTCATTAGACAGTTTGATGACAGTACCTTTGGTTGTGTATCACAACGGTGCAGATGTTGGAATGATGGAACGCGCAGAGGTCTACATGAATACAATCGATCAGAAGGCAAAGTCTGAACGACTAACAAAACTGAATATCGACCAAACTAAAATTACACCTTTTTTAACTGCATACAGAAATGTAGCATCAGATAAGGAAATGTTCGGTAAACTCGCTGGAGGAATGCTTCCATATATATTTATCATATTCGGATTTATAGGTTGTATGTATCCAGCAATAGATTTATTTACCGGTGAAAAAGAACGCGGAACAATTGAAACGCTGCTTACAACACCTGTTGCTCGTTGGCAAATTCTATTCGGAAAGATGGGTGTTGTGGTGCTTTCAGGAATTACAGCAGCAACTTGTTCACTTTTAGGATTGTACCTTAGTATTCAAACCATGGATTTAGGTCCCAATGTTGAAATTATGGAAGTGGTTAATTCGGTATTAAGTTTTGAGTTTGTGCTTTTGCTCTATGCCTTATTGATTCCTCTTACTATTTTCTTTGCTGGTATATTAATCCCAATTACCATCTATGCAAAATCATTTAAAGAGGCACAAAGTATCATCGCTCCCCTAAATATTCTAATCATTTTACCGGCAATGGTAGCATTGACTCCAGGGATTGAATTAAGTTTTGTGACAGCATGCATTCCGATTGTTAATATTGCCTTGGCTACAAAAGATTTAATAGCTGGAACATTAGATTATGGACTTGTCGCTCTAAGTTTTGCAGTTATGATAGCTTTTGCATTTATAGCTGTAATGGTTTCGTACAAGCGATTTGGCAAGGAAAATAGTGTAATAAACTAAATTACCAACTTCCTCCGGAACCGCCCCCGCCGAAGCCTCCGCCACCAAAACCACCAAAACCACCGGAGCTTCCGCCACCCCATCCCCCGCCACGGCGGGAATGGCCATGAAAAAACGCGTGTCCAGCCCCAATAGTAACGCCGTCTCCAAAACCTCCTCCTCGTCGTCCAAAGATAAAAATCACGAGAATGATTACAATGGCAATAATTACCATCAGAATTTTCGAAAAACGCTCCGATTTTTTGACTTTTTCGTCGTAATTTTTAGAATTATATTCTCCTTTTGACAAATCTTCAAGGACATCGACTGCAGCTGTAATACCTTCCAAGTACTTTTCTTCCTTGAAATTAGGTAAGATCTCATGTTCAACTATTTGGTGGCAGGTTGCATCGGGAATAGCGCCCTCTAAACCCTTACCAACTGCGATAAATGTTTTTCTCTCACCTTTACCACCTGTTGGCTTAATAAGAATTACTATTCCGTTATCCTCTTTTTCCTGTCCAACTTTCCATTTATCTCCTAAACGAGTGGCAAAGTCCCAAGGCTCATAACCTCCAAGATCGTCAACAACAACCACAACAATTTGATTAGAGGTGGAGTCAGCAAAAGCTACCAAGCGCTTCTCTAATTTAATTGCTTCATCAGCAGCGATAAGATCTGAAAATTCAAGCGATAAATTGTTGTACAATCGAGGAGGATTGGGTGGCTCCGGAATGTCATCTTGTGCAAACACTTTACCTACAAAAAAGAAACTTAATAGCATTCCAACAAATAGGAGTCGCAACAACGAACGAAAGTCCTTCTTAATACCCTTACCTTCCAAAAGAAATCTCATCGCTTAGTTCGTTCGTGTCTCCTTCCTGATAAGGAAAAAATGTTTTTAATTGTTCGCCAACTATTCGTATTCCTTCTTCTAAACCATTAGCGTATTCGCCTTTTTTGAAATGGGAAATCATCAAATTCTTTTCATCATCCCAAAACCCATAAGGAACCCGTGCATTGATTCCCTTATCACCAACAATTGCCAATTTGTGATTTTTCATGGCCACATAAATCAAAACAGCATTTCGCTCTTCAGTTTCGTGCATGTTTAGTCGCTTAAAAACGCGAATAGCTTTTCGCATTGGATTGAATAAACAATAAGCGTCGATGTGAACCCTGATTTCACCAGAGGTATTGTTCTCAGCATTTGCAATTGCCAGCTGAAGCCTTTGTTTCTCCTCTTCAGAGAACTGTTTTTTTGGCATTGCTATTCTATATTGATTTAGAACTTAACTTCAGGTGCTTTCTCCGATCCTGCGGTTTCTTTGAATGGTTCTTTTTTAGGAAATGTTTCACTATTGAGGAACATACTATTGAAGAATCCTCGTATGTGGGAGTTGTAATTTTTAACTGAAGCATTGTAATCAGATCGCGCCTTATTAATGCGATTTTCTGTGCCTTCTAACTGGGTTTGCAAGGTTGCGAAATTTTCAGTGGATTTAATTTGCGGATATGCCTCAAAAGCCAAGTTAATGGCAGTATTGATTTCTCTACCAAACATTTCCATATCCTCAGGAGTTTTGGCATTCACAATTCCCGCTCTTGCGTTGGTAACCTTTGTCAAAATATCCTTTTCATTCGCTGCAGCTCCTTTAACCGTTTCAATCAACTGGGGAACTAAATCAGCACGTCTTTGGTAACTAGCACCTACATCTCCCCATGATTTATCAACATCTTCTTGAAGTGAAACAGCGGTGTTGTAGCTTCCACGATACACGAATAAAATTATCAAAGCAAAAAGAAGTATTCCACCGATAACCCCTAAAAGAACAATTGTACCTTTTTTCATTTTTTAAAATTTTTATCAAATTTATGAATTAAATTCCCTGTAAATAAGGAATTAACAATTTTAGGCGATTCATATGCTTCTTGTAGCAGAAAGGCCTCCGTCAATGTGCAAGATTTCGCCCGTCATCCAGGTAGCGTTCGTTAATAAAAAACATACTGCCTCAGCAATTTCTGAAGGTTGTCCTACTTTTTTCATTGGATTCCGCTGACGAGAAGCTTCTAATTTTTCCGCAGAAGAAATGAACTTTTCGGATAGAGGCGTTTGTGTTAGTGATGGTGCGATAGCATTGAATCTTATATTTGGAGCATACTCAGATGCCAATGATTTGGTTAAAGACTCAATTGCACCCTTTGATAAACCAATTGATGCATGAAAAGGCATTCCAGTTCTGGCAGCCACAGAACTAAAAAGCACAACGGATGGATTATTTGACAGTTTTAAGTTGGGCAGGTACTTTTGAATTGAAGCAATTGCGCCCTGAACATTTATTTCAAAATCATTAAGAAATTCTTCTTGAGTAATCCTATGAAAAGGCTTGAGGTTAATTGTGCCTGGAAAATAAACCAATCCATCAATAGGCCCTTCAATTTGAGGAAGACTATTACTATTGTAGTTTTCAACTTTATAATTTTCTGAATAAATATCAAAATCACCGTTTCGGGAAAGACCAATAACCTGATGTCCAGATGACATTAATTTATGTGCTGTAGATTGAGCAATAGCGCTGGACGCACCAGCAAAAATAAAAGTACCCATGAATAAAGATTAACGTTATGTTTTAAACAGATGCTAACCTACTTTGTTCATGAGATTTGCAAGCATGTATACCAAATACTCAAATCCAACTATTACCAAAAAAATAATAATTGTATAGTTATTTTCAAATGTATTTGCGGCGAGCAGGGCGCACAAAAAACGTATAAAACCAGTGAGTGAATAAGCCATACCCAAACCGATTTTAAATCCATCAGCAAAATTACTCGCTGTATTAATCCATAGTATTGCTGTAGAAAGTAT
>CANJNE010000020.1 GCA_947475275.1 Flavobacteriales bacterium
CTTTTGTTCAGGAAAATTTTGAGAGAGAAAATAACCTGTTAACATTGCAAACATTATAAGTATCATTGGGTTAGAAACAGGATTGTTTGTCATTGCATTTAAAGCAATAGTAATTACACCCAAAAGGTAAGATAAAGACTGATTCGTTAAATTCTTGAAAATATAGTCCTTGAATTGATAAATGAATCCGAATAACATAACAAAGTAAAAAAAAAGTCCTGGTATTCCGTAACGCCAGAGCATGAGTATGTATTCATTTTCGGAATAGATTTTATGTTCGTAGAAATAATTTTTATTTATTCCAAATCCAAAAATTGGGCTATCTGCAACCATTTTTAACAATTCACCCCAAACTTCTATACGACCTCTCAAGGATCCGTTTTCCTGTATATTCCATTTAGCATCCGTTATATAATTCATCGAAAACTGATCTGCATAGAAAACTATCACTGTTACGAATAATAGAAGTGCACTATAAAGTAAAATTTGCTTCATTGAAGGTTTTACCAAGTAAAGAAAACTTAAATAAACAATGAAAAAAGCTGCTATCCCTGTTCTGGATTGCGTGAGAAGAAGCATTGCAACCGACACGTAAAATAATATTTTCCCTAAATGCATTTTGGTTAATCGAAGAAATGGCATGAAATAAATCATAAATAGGGAAAAGAAAATTGCGTTAATATTTGGATTCCCCATGGTGCCTAATATTCTTTTGGTAGCAGGTCCACCTAAGGAATTTCGTCCAAAATAATCTAATTGTTGAAGATTTGGACAATAAATGGGCATTACGATCTCGTTAAAATGAAAGAGATTAAAATAATGGAAAAGATTAAAAAATACTGCAACAATAAAGAAGGAGGAAACCCATTTAAATATATTAGGTTTCAACTGAAAAAACATCCAAAATAAAACAATGAAAAAATAGAACTTAAACAATTTATAAAGTTCAAAATAGTCGTTTAAAATAGAAATGCGCCCATTAACAGCCATCGATACTAAGGCCCAGACTCCCCAAATTGCCAGAAAAACAAAATACATTTGTTTGAAACGCTTTATTGCAGGGAAAATCAAAAAAAATACAAGCGGTAATAGGAGATCCTCAACTCTTAAACTAAGACCGGTTTTAATCGGAATATAAGGCACAAAACAAATAGAGAAAAAAACAGAAAAACAAACGAAATACATTAAATGATCTTTCGATTTTATTTCACTGATAAGATTTTGTTGCATGCGCAAATTTTAATTAAATGTACAAAATACGATTGACAAAAAGCTAAGACTGTGCGCGCTGTTTGACACCAACTTTTGAAATGTACAACGCATAAAATACTCCAAAAATTAAAAAGAGCGCCTGTGAAATGGACATTGCCCAAAGAATTGATATGAATGCATCCTTTGAGGTTCCTATAAGTAAAGGGAGTATGCCAAAGCAAAACAACTGCATTCCAGTACCAATTAAACCAATTATAAAATATTCTTTTTGTCGGTTAAGAATCATTGGTATACTAGAGACTGGAGAAATAATAAAATTCATCATTAACCAAGGTGTCATGATTTCGGAGAAATATCCCGACTCACTCCATGCATCACTGAAAACAAAACCAAACAATGGCTCACCAAAGAAATAAATCAAACTAAATGGTATTACAGAAAGTCCGATTAATATAATCATCGTTTTTTTAATCAAAGGATAAATGGATTTGCCATCATTTACCATTACGGAACAACGGTTATAAAAAACTTGACCAATTGAAGTTCCAATAATCATTAACGGCAGTCGAAGAATTGTGTATGAATGATTGTAAGAACCAAAAACATCTTTTGAGAAAAAATATATAATCAAGGAAGCAATTAACAAATCCCTACCAAGATCCATTAAAACGTGCGGCAAACTCACCAATGGAAATTGCTTATACTCCCTTAACAACACAGCTGTTTTTCGAGGTGATTGATGTCGTTTATAAAAAATATTAAGTGATTTAAAATCTTTTAAAAATGAGAAACTACTCAGAACAAAACCCAAAAATGTAGCCAGAATAAGACCAAAACTACCCATTCCGATCAGACCGAACAACCAACGCAGACCATTAGAACCTAAAGCATTTAACATTTTTGAAATAGAAATTACCCTGAATTGTTTTTTTCGAATAGCCCAGTTGGTTCCGAGATTTATAAAAATCATCACCATGGAGCCAGCCAAGGTAAATGCTACAAAGCCTAATTGAGTCCATGAAAATGGCTGACTGATTAAAAACAAAATTCCCATAAATGTGCATGCTACTAGAATGTACAATGCTATTTTCAAAGAAACTTTATACAGCAAAAAAGAATGCGAATCATTCTTTGGAAGAGGGAGAGCCATTTCATACCGTACAGTTCCTAAAGCTGCAATGAATCCTACGGCCCTCAGGTAAACTCCCATTTCACCCATCTCTTCTGTAGAATAAATTCTAGTTAGAATTGGAGAGATTAGGTAACCTATTGCCTGAGCTAAAACGGTTCCGGTAGTAAGGACCAGAACTGCATTCATAAACTCACCTCTTTTTTTAATCACGATTAAAAATTGATGCCAAATAGCTCAACATGCCATCTTCAAAAGGGACTGGATCAGTGTATCCCAAATGCGCTTCTGTCAATTGGATATCCGCCAATGAATTTCTAATATCACCTGGTCTTTCCGGACCATGAGAGACTTGATGTTCGGGGTGCAATACACCCAATCCATCCAAATTGGTTTTGATTGTTTTTATTACATCGTTCAAGGAGAAAAATTCTCCACAGGCTACATTATAAACACCACCATATGCATCAAAATTCGAAGTGGTTAATGCAAGAACATTTGCTTTTACTGCGTTATCCACAAAAGTGAAATCCCGTGTTTGATTTCCATCGCCATGAATAGTAACCTCCTGTCCTGTTGTTAACTTTTCGATAAATTTAGGAATTGCAGCGGCGTAAACGCCATGTGGATCCTGATTCGGGCCGAATACATTGAAGTACCGTAAACCAATGGTTTCGAGATTGTGAAGAATATTATAAACTTTGGCGTAATCCTCATTCAATTTTTTGGTTACCGCATAAGGACTCAACAAATTACCTTCAGATCCTATTGTTTTAGGTGAAACTTGACTGTCACCATAAACTGATGAGGAACTTGCATAAACAAATCTTTTCACCTTTTGCTGGTGGGCAGCATGTAATATGTTTAGAAATCCCGTGGCATTAACAGAATGGGTAATATCAGGGGTAGCAATGGATCGAGGCACTGAGCCTAATGCAGCTTGATGACTCACAGAATCGCAACCCATTAAGGCATTACTACAAGTCTCAAAATCTCTGATATCACCTTCAATTAATTGAAAATCGGGATTTGAGAAGAACGGTTCAATATTAGAACGTTTACCAGTTTCAAAATTATCTAGTACAACAACTTTTGCATTCAATTCCAAAAGCTTTTTTACCAGATTAGAACCAATAAATCCAGCACCTCCAGTAACGAGTACTTTTTTCCCGGAAAAGTTAACCGACTGCATTTTACTTCGCGTAATTAATTGAACGTTTTTCTCGAATCACGGTAACTTTTACCTGACCCGGATAAGTCATTTCAGTTTGAATTCGCTGAGAAATAGTGAAGGATAACTCATCAGCTTTTAAATCTGTAATTTTATCTGCTTCCACCAAAACCCTCAGTTCTCTACCTGCTTGAATAGCATAAGCACTAGATACGCCATCGTATGAAAGCGCCAATCCTTCCAATTCCTTAATCCTTTTAATATAAGCTTCAACAATTTCACGTCTTGCGCCAGGACGAGCGCCAGAGACAGCATCACAAACCTGGACAATTGGAGAGATCAGTGTTGACATTTCAATTTCATCGTGATGGGCACCAATCGCATTGCAAACGTCTGGTTTTTCACCATATTTTTCTGCGAGTTTCATACCAAGGATGGCATGTGGTAATTCTGGTTCTTCATCTGGAACTTTACCAATATCGTGCAATAGACCTGCCCTTTTTGCAAGTTTTACATTCAATCCTAATTCTGCAGCCATTGTAGCACAAAGGTTTGCTACTTCTCTGGAGTGTTGTAATAAATTTTGACCATAAGAGGATCTGTATTTCATTCTTCCTACCATTCTGGTAAGTTCAGGATGCAAACCATGTATCCCAAGATCCATGCATGTTCTTCTTCCTGTTTCGGCAATTTCTTCTTCGAGCTGTTTTCTCGTTTTAGCAACAACCTCTTCAATTCTAGCTGGATGGATTCTTCCGTCAGATACCAATTGATGCAGGGCTAGACGGGCAATTTCTCTTCTAACGGGGTCGAAACAAGATAATATTATCGCCTCTGGTGTATCATCAACAATAATTTCTACTCCTGTAGCTGCCTCAAGTGCCCTAATGTTTCTTCCTTCACGACCAATAATTCTTCCTTTAACCTCATCAGAATCAATATTGAAAACGGAAACAGCATTCTCAACAGCTTGTTCGGTTGCAACCCGTTGAATCGTTTGGATTACAATCTTTTTGGCCTCTCTATTTGCATTCAATTTTGCTTCTTCAGTGATCTCTTTAATGTAAGTCATTGCACCTGTTCTCGCTTCATCTTTGAGCGCCTCCATCAACATGTTCTTAGCATCTTCAGGAGACATACCACTGATTTTAGATAATTCAGCAACTCGTTTTTCCTGAATCTTTTCTAATTCTTGATGTTTCAAATCAAACGCTTGAACCCTTGTTTCAAGCTCTTGTTGATTCTTTTCAAGTTCTTTCTCTTTTCTTGAAACCTCTTCAATTTTTTGAGAAAGTGTCTTTTCCTTTGCTCTTACGCGATCTTCAGTTGATTGCAGACGGCGTTCTTTTTCTTTCATCGCGCCCTCATGCTCTTCCTTAAGTTTTAAAAACTTTTCTTTTGCTTGAAGAATTTTATCCTTTTTGATGTTTTCTCCTTCAATCTCTGCTTCTTTAATAATCTGTGTGCTTTTACCTTTGAGGACAACACGCTGGATAACAATTCCAGCAACACCTCCTCCGGTTAAGCCAATCAATAAACCTATAACTAATTCCATACTTCTTACATTAAGTAAAACAACCTAAATGTTGCCAATGGAAGGTGATAGAAACTAAGAACTGAGCTGATTCAACTCTTCGGAAAGTGCTTGAAGCTTTTCTTCAACAGCTTTAAAATCTTGCGTAGCTGTTGTTTGTGAAACTGAAGGTTTTATTGCCAATTGCAGCGCAGTCATTGCTAGTAAATCCTGCATGTCCTTTACAGCGTAATTATCTTGAAGCATTTTAATGGAGCGGTTGATATCCTCTGCCGCTTGGAGCACTTTCGCTTGTTCCGTCTCATTAACACTGAGCGGATAAGATCGGCCTGCAACCACAACTTTAATTGACATCTTACTCATTCCTTATTTCCTTAACTGACTAATACAGTATTCGATTTCTTTCACCAACTCATCAATTTCTTCATTATTCCTATGCGGAAAATCAGAACTACTGACAACCTGACCTTTGGCCTCTTCCAACTGATCTTGCAGCAGATTTACTTGTGACGTTAAATTTTCATTTTTAATTTTCAAATCATCAAGTTCCACTTTTAAAGTGTCTATTTCGATTTGCTGATTTAGACATTTTGCACGCTCATTTTGCAAATTAACATGCATAGAAAGGCTTTTTGCCTTAATCTCATCTATGTGTTGTTGAATTCGCGCATTCATTTTCGGAGACTTTATACAAAGTTAGTATTTCTTGATAATCGACAATAAATTTCTCCGATTCTTTCCTAACAATATTATGTTGGGTTAATTTTGTAACATGATAAAATCAATAATTCTAATTTGTTTTTCAATTTGTTGCATTCTCAAAATGCATGGGCAAAAAAGTGATCCCGAATTGCATGCACCATTGAATATTCCACTCAGAATCTCAGCAAATTTCGGAGAATTGAGAAGTAATCATTTCCACATGGGATTAGATTTTAAAACTAACAAAAAGGAAGGTTATCCAATATTTTCAATTGACCAAGGTTATGTTTCCCGAGTACGAATTTCGCCTTATGGATATGGAAAGGTAGTATACGTCAATCACCCAAATGGTTTGACAAGCGTTTATGCGCATTGTTCAAAATTCAACACCATGATTGACAGTGTTATGCAAGCACTCCAAATAGAACAAAATGAAAATGAGATTGATGTGTTTTTCACCGCTGATGAAATCGAAGTTCAGGTTGGAGATTTGATTGCATATTCTGGAAATACGGGTCATTCCCAAGGTCCACATTTACATTTTGAAATCAGAAACACAGCGACTCAAAAAGCATTGAATCCCTTATTATTTGGTTTTGAAATAGCCGACCATATTTCACCCGAGATAATGTCATTACGTATATACAGTTTGACTCAAGAAGGCTATGTGATTCCTGGAAAAATTCAAAAGGTAACACTTCCTGAGAAAAACAAAGGGCAAATTATTTTCGCGGATACATTAGCTATCCATCCAAATTTCCTATGTGAAGAAGGCAATGTTGGTTTCTCATTTGATATGCAAGATCTTTTCGACGAAGAGTCTAATCTTTGTGGGATTTACTCCTCTCGATTGGAGATTGATGACCAGCTCGAATTTTGTCAAGCGATTGATAGTATAGACTTTACTGATTCTAGGTACATTAACAATCATATGGACTATACCGCATTTACAAACGACAAGCGCCACTTTCAAAAAACATTTAAAACTTTGGGAAATCCTCTTGAAATATATCCCTGCGATCAAAATGGGATAAAAAAAATCGAAGCGAATAAAGTTTATCATTTAGCTTTCAGTGCCAGTGATTTTAAAAATAATGAAACCAAATTAAGCTTAAACTTTCAAGCTGAAAGTAAAGCGTTCATGTCATGTCGAGAAATCTTTCCTGCTGAAAAGTACTTATTCCCGGACTCTTCTTACTCATTTGAAAATGAAAAAATCCGTTTTCTGATTGCTAAAAACACTTTCTATGAACCCGTTTTAAAAAATCTTTCTCTAAACACACCTTTTTCTATTGGTGATGTTGATCAGCCCATTCAAAAAACTATAGCTGTTGCTATAAAATCTCCTGTGAGCAATTCAGAAAAATATTATGTTCAGGTAATTACGTCAGGCGGTATAAAAAAGGCCTTAAAATCATCTTTATTAAACGGTTGGATTAATGCTGAATCGGAATATATGGGAACCTTTTCATTAAACCAAGACAAAACACCACCAACAATTGCAGCTTATAACTTTAGAATAAAAGATCAGAAAATATCAAAATCTGAAATTTACTGGAAAATACAGGATGCAACTACGTCAGTTCAATCTTATAATTTGTATGTTGATGGGATTTGGAAACCTGTTTACTTTGATAATAAAAGTTATACTATTGGGTATGAAATACCAGAGGTGTTTTCAGGTGAACATCAATTTAAAGTAGTGGCCTCCGATCAGTGCAACAATACACAAATCTGGGAAGCCACTTTGAACATTGATTAAGATTAATCTTCTTTTTCCTCGGATTCTCCAACTTCTTCATGATCATCATCAGGGGCAACTTTGAAGCCTTCACGAATTTCAGGGTGACTGATTTCGCCACCTGTTGTGCCGGTTTGACGGGCAAAAAACAAGACAACAACGGAAAACACCAAAACGAGGGCACTTACCATCGTCGCAAACTTTTTACGCTTCCAACTTACCCACAATGCAACCAGCGAAACAACCCCCAGTAAATAACTCAAAATGGCAAAGAACTCCGCCTTTTCTTCATGTTCATGGATGAGGTCATGAGAAATCCCGGGTAAATGTTCAACAACTTCTTCAGCACCTTCACCTGAATTCATGGTAGGAAACGTAGCAATTGCCCCCAAAATAAATAAGGTGTATGCAACTCGCTTAACCACTTCTTGATTAAGTAATAATCCCATAATCAAAACTAAAGCTCCAACAATAGGAACTATAATAGGTAAATGATTGATAACTAGATGGAAATGTGCATCGTTCATGATTTTAATTTTAAAAGTTAATAATTAAGAAACTGAAATTCCTATCAGCTTTCCTATACCAAAGGTAATTGCTGCAGCCGATAATCCAAAAAATACTTGTCGAAATCCTGAGAACCAAAGATTTTTTCCGGTGAAGAGTGTAATCGCTCCACCAATTAAAAAGAGTCCAAGTGCACTTGCAGCGGCGCTAACTAAAATCGCATTCCATCCATTTAAGAAAAAGAAAGGAAAAACAGGAATTATAGCCCCAATGGCGAAAAGTACAAAAGAAGATAATGCTGCTTCCATTGCAGAGCCCTTTAATTCCTCAGGTTGAATTCCGAGTTCTTCTCGAATTAATACCTGATGAGCTTTATCTTTATCCTTTATGATTTCATCAGCCATCATTTCGGCTTGATCTTCAGGGATTCCTTTAGACATGTAAATCAGCTTTAGCTCTTTTTTCTCTCCCTCAGGATTCAATTCTAACTCTTCCAATTCGAGTTGCATTTGATTTTCATACAATTCTTGAGAACTTTTGACAGAAATCCACTCACCTAAAGCCATTGACAAAGCTCCTGCCAATAAACCTGCTGTTCCAGCTAAAACAACATTTTCTTGCGATGCGCTTGCACCAGCAACCCCCATTACCAAACTGAAATTCGAAACCAGTCCATCATTTCCACCAAGAACAGCCGCGCGGATGGCATTTCCTCCGACAGTGCGATGTCTTTTTTCCAAACGAGCCATTTGACCACCACTAACATTCCGCTCATTATCAAGTATATTACGAAGGATTTTTACATGATTTACTTCTGTTCCTGTAACATCGATATTTGAATTTCTTTTCTTGAGTAGAACAGATTGAGCGAGATTTTTCTCCGTGTCTAGCAATACACCCAAAACATAATCATATCCGAAGACACGACCAATTCTTTGAAGCGTTTTGGCTCGCCATGAAGGATGAAAATCATTAATATCAAGACCTATGGCTTCGCAAAAATGAACAGCATGCTCCTTTTCTATTTCGCTCATTTGACGAAATACGGAAGCCAAGTTAGTATCATCCTCATTTTCAGCCAATATACCATACAAATAAGAGGCATCTATTTCGATTTGAAGATTTCCTTTTTCTAATTTTGATCGACTAGCATTATTCATTTCCTTCTTGTATTACAAATTGAGAAAGGATATCATATGCCCCGTTTAAAACTAACTTATCCTCAATTTTTCTTTTATTTCCTTTGATTGTGAATGCAAAATAATCCTCATCTTCAGACAAAATTTCAATTTCAAAAGGCTCAAATGTTGATAATCCATTTTCAGATTTAGTTTTTGCAAAAACGACTTTTTTTCCATCCATTTCAACTACGGCTTTCGTTGGAATACAATAAGCCTCAGTATCCGTTGCCTTGATAAAGGCATTTAGATAAGTACCCGGCAACAAAACCTCCTCATTTTTTTCCAATTCGCAATGCACACCGACAGTTTGATCTTCACCAATTTCTCTGCCGATAAGACCAATTTTTGCAATAATAATCTTATCCGTACTGGTTACTTTTAATTCAACTTGTTGTCCAATTTTCATTTTTGGTATGTCCTTTTCAAAAACGCGCAATTCTGCATGGCAATGCTTAGTGTCAATTACTTCCAACAATTGTTGAGAAGGTTCAACATAAGAACCGATTGTAGCAGTTACGCTACTCACATAACCGTCCATTGGACTTGTTATTGAAACTGTTTTTTGAATTGATCCATTGTTCAACTTGGAAACATTGATTCCAAGAAGTTCAATCTTTTCTTTTAGCCCTGTTTTTTTTGCGTTATAAACCGCCCATTCAGACTTTGCTAATTGAAGAGACTTCATACTTCCAGCTTCCTGATCAACAAGTAATTTTTGACGTTCCATCTCTTCCTGCAAATACGGTAATTTTGCGACTACTTCCAAATAATCTTGTTGAATTTGAATAAAATCAGGATGTTCTAAAGTAACGAGTACTTGATTTTTTGAAACATGTGTGCCTTCAATTAAACTTATTGACTTCACGAAGCCACCCATTTTTGGACAAATTGATACGCGGTATTGGGGCGCAATATCGATTGCTCCACTTGCATTGATGGTAAACCCAATTTTCTTTTTTTCTACAAAACCTTCTGTTATTCCTGCATTTTTAATTTGCGTATCATTTAAGGTAATTTGATTCTTTAGCTCAGCTTTTTGTGCAACTTCCTTTTCCTCATTGCCGCATGCGGTTAGCAAAGCGACAAGCAATAAATATTTATATAATTTCATCATTTATTTTTTTGTATACCACATTAATTTAAGTTGAGATTGATTAACTGCATGGATTGTACTCAAATAAGCCAATTTTATGCTTATTTCAAATTGCTTCATCTGAATAAAATCAATCATACTTATTTCACCTGTTTGCATTAACACATTAGCCTGTTTAGTGATTTCATCCGCTTGAATTAAGAGTTCAGAATTGTATAAATCGTATGCATCTCTATAACTGTTATATTTCAATAATTCGGCAATTAATTCTGATTCTAATTGTGCTTCCAAATAACTTTTATTGAACTCATTTTGCTGACGATACAAATCTATTGTTGCCAATTTTCGTTTAGTTGATCCATAAAAAATTGGAATATCAATACCAATTTGAGCGGAATGAAAACGGTCAGATGCAGTATAGAGATACTCATTAACACCATCCACGGAATGAACTCCTGTTAGTGATTGATTTTGATAGCCTAGTGTCAATTCGGGCATTGCATAAGCCTTTATTCTTTTTTGTTCTGCGTCTAACACATCATTCTCAATTTTGAAAAAAGAAATGGATGGATGTGTGTTCAATTCAGTTGTATCGATTAGTGGTAGCGATTTTACAACATATTGTTCTACTATTATTCCAATAGGTATTTCACTGCCTATTAAAAATCCTAGTTCAACTTCGTGCGCTTCAATTTCAGCTCCCAATAAATTGATTTGATTTTGGAGTTCTCTTCGTTTATTAGCAATTATAATGAGGTCCAACTTCGTGCTTTCTTGAATTGACTTACGAAAAGCTGTTTTACTCTCCTCTACCTGATAAAGCGAGTCCTGCTCCTTAAGACATGCTTGAGTTGCGTGAAGAAATTGTATTTGGTCATATTTTTCCTCAATATTAAAATTTAAATCAATCCCCGTAAGTGCAGCTGTGGCTGCGGCTTGATCAGCTTTAACCGTTCCTAATTCCTTTTCTATTTTATTTATTGTTGGAAAGGGAATGGTTTGAGACAAAGCAAAATTATTGTCTCCCCGATAATACGAATTATTTTGACCAAGAATCATTAAAAGATTGGTTTTAGGCAAAACGAAGTTGCTTGCACCTATTTGTTTTTCGATATCAACTTGAATTTTATTTGATAATAAAGAAGCATTGTTTACTTTTGAATAATTCAAGCAATCTTCTAAGGTCCAGTTATATTTGTTTTGACTATAAAAAATTGATGGCATTGAAAGAACCAAGAGCAAAATCAAATTTCTACTGATGATTTTCTTTCGTTTTTTTTCCGAAATCAAATAAAATATAGGTAGAATGAACAATGTTAAAATAGTTGCGGTAATCAATCCGCCAATCACCACTGTTGCTAATGGTTTTTGAACCTCTGCACCGCTGCCATGCGACAATGCCATTGGTAAAAATCCAAAAGCCGCGACAAGCGTTGTAAGTAGGACAGGTCTTAGACAAGTTCTGGTTCCGATTAATACTATTCTCAGTGTATTAGAATAACCTTGTCTTTTAAGAATATTAAACTCAGAAATAAGCACTATTCCATTCAAGACAGCAACGCCAAATAATGCTATAAACCCTACTCCAACGGAAATTGAAAAAGGCATATCTCTGAAGAAAATCGCCAAAACACCACCGATTGCAGCCATTGGAATAGCTGTATAAATTAGAACAGCTTGTTTAATAGACTGAAAAGTTAAAAACAAAAGGAAAAAAATCATGAGTAAAGCAACTGGGACAGCAATAGCCAACCTTTGTCTTGCATTTTCAAGATTTTTGAAAGTTCCTCCATAGGTTGGGTAATACCCTGATTCGAATTTTACCTCTTTATCAATTGCTTTTTTTAATTCATCAACAGTACTCGCAATATCTCTTCCTCTAACGTTGAACCCAATTATAATTCTTCTTTTAGCATCATCACGCTGAATTTGATTAGGTCCTTTTTCATATGTGATTTCCGCCAATTGACTAATAGGAATTTGATTCCCTTTTGGTGACGTTACCGTTACTGCCTTGAGGTCTGTCATAGCGTAACGTTGATTAGAATCGAGCTTCACCACAACATCAAAACGTCTTTCACCTTCAAAAATGAGTCCGGCTGATTGACCTGCAAAACTTATATTAACGGCTTGATTGACCTGCTCAATAGTAATATTATGTTGAGCCATAGACATCCTATTGTATTTAACAATTAGTTGTGGTAGCCCACTTACTTCCTCAACATAAATATCTTGTACACCGCTTACCCTAGAAGCCAACTTTCCAATTTGATTGGCGTATTGTGGTAATTTATCTAAATCCTCTCCATAAACTTTAATAACAACATCTTGCTTAGCCCCGGTCATCAGTTCATTGAAGCGCATTTGAATTGGTTGCTGGAATCCAAATGAAATACCAGGAATAGCAAATTCTAATGCTTTTTGCATTTTTTCTGCAAGTTCATTTTTATCTGTCGCGCTTACCCATTCCACTTTGTCTTTTAGAATTATCATCAAATCACATGCTTCCATTGGCATTGGATCGGTAGGGATTTCTGCTGTTCCAATTTTACCAACTACTTGTTTCACCTCCGGAAAGTTCTTCAATAACAAGTCTGCAGCTTTTTTACTTGCGTCAATAGTTTTTGTTAAACTGGTTCCTGTCATCAAACGCATTTCAACTGCAAAATCCCCTTCATCTAAAGAAGGAATGAACTCAGCACCTAATTGTTTGAATAAAAATACACTAGTAATCAACAAGACTATTAATCCTGACAGAATTAAAAATTGTTTCCTAAGGACAAAATTTAAGAGAGGCATATATGCACCTCGTATAAATCTTATGATTTTATCACTAATATTTTCCCGAGTTGAAATTTTTCTACTCAGGAATAATGAGGAAACCATTGGTAAGTAGGTCACTGATAAAATTAAAGCTCCAATAATTGCAAACATCACAGTTTGGGCCATGGGTTTGAACATTTTACCTTCAATACCGACTAATGCCAAAAGTGGGAGGTAAACCACAAGTATTATTATTTGACCAAAAACTGCACTCTTACTAAACTTTGATGCTGAAGTATATACTTTTTCATCCATTTGTCTTCGAGATAATTTCAATTGATCTTTTCCTTTTAAGGAATGGATTATAGATTCAACAATTATAACGGAACCATCGATAATCAATCCAAAATCCAAAGCACCGAGACTCATTAAGTTTCCAGAAACACCGAAAATATTCATAAGGGCTATTGCAAAAAGCATGGCTAAAGGAATCATCGAAGCCACTATCAATCCCGCTCTAAAATTTCCAAGAAGCAAGACCAATAATGAAATAACAATTAATGCTCCTTCAAGCAAGTTTTTTGTGACAGTAGACATGGCACGATTCACCAACTGGGTGCGGTCAAGATATATCTCAACGGTTACACCTTCAGGCAATGTTTGCTTAATTTGCTCCATTCGTTCTTTTACCAATTGAATAACCTTCGCTGCATTTGCTCCTTTGAGCATCAATACAATACCCCCAACAGCTTCACCTTCAGCATTGGTAGTTAGTGCACCATATCGAATTGCAGAACCAATACTAACTTTAGCAATGTCATTGACTTTTAATGGATTTCCAGTTTCATTATGACGTAACACCGTGTTTTCAATATCACTAATATTCTTCATCAATCCGTCTGTTCTGATATAAATAACTGATGAGTTTTTTTCAATATAAGCACCACCCGTATTCTGATTGTTTGCTGCTATTGAATTGAAAACATCATTAACTGATATACCCAGACTTTTCAATTTTACGAGATCGAGCGCAATTTCATACTGTTTTAATTTACCTCCGAAACTGCTCACATCAGCAACCCCTTGAACCCCAAGAAGCTGCCTTCGGATAATCCAGTCTTCAATTGTTCTTAGTTCAGTTGCATCGAATTGTTTTTCAAAACCTTTTTTAGGTTTAACGATGTACTGATAAATTTCTCCTAATCCTGAACTCAGGGGTGCCATTGCAGGTTCACCATAACCTTCAGGTATTTGATTTTTTGCTTCTGAAAGGCGTTCAGAAACCTGTTGTCTTGCCCAATAGATATCTGTGTTATCGGAAAAAACAACCGTGACCACACTTAGACCAAAGCGGCTAAAAGACCTTATTTCTTCTATTCCAGGAATAGTCGCCATGGTCTGCTCTACTGGAAAAGTAACAAATCGCTCTATGTCCTCTGCTCCAGATGAAGGTGAAGAAGTAACAATTTGAATTTGATTATTTGTAATATCGGGAACTGCATCTATTGGAAGCTCATTTAAAGAATATAGTCCCCAAGTAATTAAACCGAAGGTCATAATTGCAACAATAAGTTTATTGTTGATTGACCAATTAATAATGGAATTTAACATTGATAAAATGAATTCATGAAACAATTAGGTGAAACGCTTCACCACATATGATCAGTCATTCATTTTTTTGGGGGATTCCAAACTAGTGAAATATTAACTGTTGATTTTTTACTGGGCTCGCCAAAAACAGGCTTATTCAATATTTCAAATTCAGTTAAATCTGAAATAGGAATAATATTAGGTCTTTGGTTAAAGATTAGAGGTGTTGAAAAATGAACAGTTTTGAAAGGTAAATCTCTTTCATTATCATTGGTTGGATGATTTTTCAAATAGTGATCAAAAAGGAACTCGGAAAAAGAAGCAAAATCCTCTGAACTGTTTTGGTGTTGGTTGTAATGTTCAAATAACTTTTGGACTTTGAAAAACTCAATACCTTGAAGATTTGGTGCTGCAGAAAGAACTCCAAAATAAAAGGTAAAAAGTATAATCAAAGTTTTTTGCATGTCTAAGCCATATTACCGGGCGTTCCAAAATTCATTGGGGGCATTGGAGGAACATCATTTTCTTCGATAGCACCAAAGTGTTGTTCATACTTTTGTACATTATCAATCAAGGCTCTCATGAAACGCTTTGCATTTTGAGGGGTCATTATAACACGAGACCTCACCTTGGCTTTAGGCATTCCTGGCATCATTTGAACGAAATCACAAACGATTTCTGCGTGAGAATGTGTAATAATTGCAAGATTAGAATATACTCCTAAAGCTGTTTCTTCGTCTAACTCAATATTTACCTGATGTTCGTTGTTTTCCATTAGATTGTATTCTTTAAAGTGAATGTAGGCATTTTTGATGTAATTTTTGGAAGATATTCAATAAAAATTATTGACAAACTGCAAAAGTTAAACAAAAAAGAAGTCGACCTGTTGGCCGACTTCTATGCTTTAATTTGTAATCTTTAATTGTTTTCAACCATTTCTTCGTATGCCTCTTTTGAAGCCACAATTAACTTTTGGAAATTGCGAACCCCAGTTCCAGCAGGAATTAAATGACCAACTATAACGTTTTCTTTAAGACCAAGTAAATGATCTTCTTTTCCAGAAATAGCTGCTTCATTTAGAACCTTTGTTGTTTCTTGGAACGAAGCTGCAGAAATGAATGATTGGGTCTGGAGCGATGCTCGTGTGATACCTTGCAATAAAGGTGTTGAAGTTGCAGGAACAGCTTCTCTCGCCTCCACCAAGTTTTTGTCTGTACGTTTTAACTGAGAATTTTCATCTCTTAAACGACGTGCAGAAAGTATTTGACCTGGCTTAAGAGTTGTTGAATCACCAGCATCCACAACTACTTTCATTCCAAAAACAGCGTCATTTTCTTCCATTATATCTGCTTTATGCACAGATTGACCTTCAAGGAATCTTGTGTCACCAGCATCAACTATTTCAGCCTTAAGCATCATTTGACGAACAATCACTTCGAAGTGCTTATCATTAATTTTTACTCCTTGAAGTCGATATACTTCTTGAATTTCATTTACGATATACTCTTGAACTTTTGTCGGACCTTCAATATTCAGAATGTCATTTGGAGTTATTGCACCATCAGAAAGTGGTTGTCCAGCTCTAACGAAATCATTCTCTTGAACCAAGATATGTTTAGATAAAGAAACGAGGTATTTTCTCATTTCACCTGTTTTAGAAGTGATTTGAATTTCACGGTTACCACGCTTAATTTTACCATATTCTGCAATACCATCAATTTCAGATACTACTGCAGGGTTTGAAGGGTTACGTGCTTCGAATAATTCGGTAACACGAGGTAAACCTCCTGTAATATCACCGGTTTTACCAGCAACTCGTGGGATTTTAACCAAAATATCACCTGCTTCTATTTTATCACCTTCATTTACAGAAATGTGCGCATCAACAGGCAAAGAATATTCTCTCAATACCTCTTTTGATTTAGCGTCGATAATATGAATTGCAGGATTCTTCTTTTTATCTCTAGATTCAGTAATTACTTTCTCGGTAAATCCTGTTTGCTCATCGACCTCTTCACGGTAGGTAATTCCTTCAACGATACTATCGAAGACAACCTTACCTGAAACCTCTGATACGATAACAGCATTATATGGATCCCATTTACAGATTACATCACCTTTCTTAACTTTTGTATTGTTTTCAATTACCATTTCAGAACCATAAGGTACGTTGGCATTCATTACTACAATACCCGTTTTTTCATCGGTGATTTTTAATTCAGCAGATCTTCCAACTACAACGACTTTCTTAGAACCATCTGCATTTACTTTTTCAATGGTACGAAGTTCTTCAATCTCCAACTTACCGTTTGCCTTAGCCTTCATATCTGATACGTCAGCTATATTCGATGCAGTACCACCCACGTGGAAAGTTCTCAAAGTAAGCTGTGTACCTGGTTCACCAATAGACTGTGCCGCAATAACACCGACAGAATCCCCGAGTTGAGCAGAACGGTGTGTAGCAAGATTTCTTCCATAACACTTCGAACAAACACCTCTTCTCATTTCACAAGTAAGTACAGATCTGATTTCAACCTCCTCTATTCCCGCTTTTTCAATAGTTGTAGCTACTTCTTCAGAAATGAGTTCTCCAGCAGAAACAATCAATTGATCTGTTTCCGGGATATAAACATCGTGAACTGAAGTTCTTCCCAAAATTCTATCATATAATGGCTCAACAACTTCATCATTCTTTTTCAAAGAAGTCGCGACTATTCCTCTAAGTGTACCACAATCCTGAGCATTTATGACAACATCTTGTGCAACGTCAACCAAACGACGTGTAAGGTATCCAGCATCTGCCGTTTTTAACGCGGTATCAGCTAGACCTTTACGTGCACCGTGCGTAGAAATAAAGTACTCAAGAATTGAAAGACCTTCTTTAAAGTTAGAAAGGATAGGATTTTCAATAATTTCTTGTGCAGAAGCACCTGATTTTTGAGGTTTTGCCATCAACCCTCTCATTCCTGAAAGCTGACGGATTTGCTCTTTAGAACCACGAGCACCTGAATCGAACATCATGTAAATAGAGTTGAATCCTTGTTTATCATTCTTCAACTGTTCCATCAAGGTGTGTGTCAATCTGGAATTCGTGTGCGTCCAAATATCAATTATCTGATTGTATCGTTCGTTATTGGTAATAAGTCCCATGTTATAGTTCATCATTACCTCTTTAACTTCGTTTTCTGCTTTGATTACCAATTCAATCTTCTCTTTCGGTATAATGATATCATCCAAATTGAATGAAAGACCACCTTTGAAAGCCATTTCGTATCCCAACTCTTTAATATCATCTAGGAATTGTGCAGTTCTCGAAGTACCTGACACTTTCAAAACTTCTCCAATAATATCACGAAGCGCTTTCTTAGTCATTACATCATTAATATAGCCTACTTCACGAGGTACGCGCTCATTAAACAATACTCGGCCGCAAGTAGTTTCAATCAATTGAAGTTCCGGCTCACCTTTATCATTTAAATCGTATGATCTAACCTTGATGTGCGCATGAAGATCAACTTGTCTTTCATTGTAAGCAATAATAACTTCTTCAGGAGAGTAAAAAATGCTTCCTTCACCTTTTACAACTAGGTCTCCCATAGATTTTTTGCCCTTAGTAATGTAATACAAACCAAGAACCATGTCCTGAGATGGAACGGCAATCGGTGCACCATTAGCTGGGTTCAAAATATTATGAGAAGCGAGCATTAACAATTGCGCCTCAAGAATAGCGGCATTACCTAATGGCAAATGCACGGCCATCTGGTCACCATCAAAATCGGCGTTGAAAGCAGTCGTAACCAATGGATGAAGACGAATCGCTTTACCTTCGATCAATTTTGGTTGGAATGCTTGAATACCTAATCGGTGAAGCGTTGGTGCTCTATTGAGAAGAACTGGATGTCCTTTCAAAACATTTTCCAAAATGTCCCAAACGATAGGTTCTTTTCTATCAACAATTTTCTTTGCAGATTTAACAGTCTTCACAATACCACGCTCAATCATTTTTCTAATGATGAACGGTTTATATAATTCTGCGGCCATATCTTTTGGAAGACCACATTCGTGTAATTTCAAATCTGGACCTACGACAATCACAGATCGGGCTGAATAATCTACACGTTTACCAAGAAGGTTTTGACGGAAACGACCTTGCTTTCCTTTCAATGAATCAGAAAGTGATTTTAATGGTCGATTTGATTCAGTTTTAACCGCACTTGATTTTCTGGAGTTATCGAAAAGGGAATCAACAGATTCCTGTAACATTCGTTTCTCATTTCTTAAGATAACCTCAGGAGCTTTAATTTCTATAAGTCGCTTTAAACGATTATTTCTAATAATAACTCTTCTATACAAATCATTCAAATCAGAAGTCGCAAAACGACCACCATCAAGTGGAACTAAAGGTCGCAATTCAGGTGGAATAACCGGAACAACTTTCACAATCATCCACTCAGGTTTATTCTCGATTCTTTCTTGAGATTCCCTCATAGCTTCTACAACTTGAAGACGCTTTAACGCCTCATTTTTACGTTGAACAGAAGTTTCTGTGTTTGCTTGGTGACGCAGATTGTAAGATGTTGATTCAAGATCCAAAGACTTTAACAAATCGTGAAGCGCCTCCGCTCCCATTTTTGCAATAAATTTATTCGGATCAGAGTCTTCCAAATACTGATTTTCCTTAGGTAATGCATCAACTATATCCAAATACTCTTCCTCAGTCAGAAAGTCTAATCTATTTAAAGTTGAACCATCAAGATTTGATGCAATACCCGGTTGAATAACGACATAACGTTCGTAATAAATTATTTGATCTAACTTCTTTGTAGGCAATCCCAAAAGGTAACCAATTTTGTTAGGAAGTGATCTAAAATACCAGATATGAGCAACTGGAACAACAAGGGAAATATGTCCCATTCTTTCTCTACGAACTTTCTTCTCAGTTACTTCAACACCACATCTGTCGCAAACAATTCCTTTGTATCTGATTCTTTTGTATTTACCACAGTGACATTCATAGTCTTTTACAGGTCCGAAAATACGTTCACAGAACAATCCATCACGTTCAGGCTTGTATGTTCTATAGTTTATTGTTTCCGGTTTGAGAACTTCACCACTAGATTGCTCTAATATAACTTCAGGTGAAGCTAATGAGATGGTAATCTTGTTGAAGCTACTCTGTTTTTTCGGTGTTTCTTTTCTATAAGCCATTTTATTATGGTTCTATTAAATTATTCAATAACAAAAACTAATTAATCCAAGGAAATGTTAAGACACAATCCACGTAATTCATGCAACAATACGTTGAAAGATTCTGGAATTCCAGGTTCAGGAGTATTATCACCTTTAACGATTGACTCGTATGCTTTCGCACGTCCCATTACATCATCAGATTTAACTGTCAAGATTTCCTGAAGAATATTTGCAGCACCAAATGCTTCAAGTGCCCAAACTTCCATCTCACCAAAACGCTGACCACCAAATTGAGCCTTACCACCCAAAGGTTGTTGCGTAATAAGAGAGTACGGACCTATAGATCTTGCGTGCATTTTATCATCAACCATGTGCGACAGTTTCAACATGTAGATTACACCAACTGTTGCGGTCTGATGGAACTTTTCACCAGTACCACCATCATATAAATAGGTTTTACCTGATTTAGGAACTCCTGCTTTTTCTGTCCAATCATCAATTTCACTTGGATGTGCACCGTCAAAAATAGGTGTAGCGAACTTCACTCCCAACTTTTCTCCTGCCCAACCTAAAACAGTTTCATAAATCTGTCCAAGGTTCATACGAGAAGGCACACCAAGCGGATTCAATACTATATCAACAGGTGTTCCGTCTTCTAAGAAAGGCATGTCTTCTTGACGAACTATATTGGCAACGATACCTTTATTTCCGTGTCTACCAGCCATTTTATCACCGACTTTTAGCTTACGTTTTTTAGCAACGTATACTTTAGCCATTTTGACAATACCAGCCGGCAACTCATCACCAACAGAAATGTGGAATTTCTTGCGTTTGTATACTCCAAGCAAGTCATTTGCCTTAATGTTAAAGTTATGAATAACTCTTCCAATTAGCGCATTAACTTGATTGTCAGCTGTCCAATTTGTTGGGTTAACTATAGAATAATCTATTGCAACAAGAGATTTCTGAACGAATTTTGTTCCCTTCTTGATAATTTCTTCTTTAAAATTATTGAAAACCCCAGCAGATTTATGATCACCAAGAATTGTCATTAATTTATCTGCAAGTTTATCTTTAAGAACTGCTAAATCTTTTTCAAAATCCGCATCAAGACTCTCTAATACTGGTTTATCTTGAGCTTTTGATTTTCTATCTTTTATTGCTCTAGAGAACAACTTTTTGTCGATTACAACACCTCTTAGAGATGGTCCTGCCTTCAAAGAAGCATCTTTGACATCACCTGCCTTATCTCCAAATATCGCTCGAAGCAATTTTTCTTCTGGAGATGGATCTGTTTCACCTTTAGGAGTAATTTTTCCAATAAGGATGTCACCTTCCTTGATTTCAGCACCGATTCTAATTAAACCATTTTCATCAAGATCTTTTGTTGCTTCCTCAGATACATTAGGAATATCAGAAGTAAGTTCTTCCATTCCACGCTTTGTATCACGTACTTCTAGTGTATATTCATCAATATGAATTGATGTAAAAATATCATCTCTAACTACTCTCTCAGAGATTACAATTGCATCCTCGAAGTTGTATCCTTTCCAAGGCATGAACGCTACTTTAAGATTTTGACCTAGAGCCAATTCACCTTGCTGAGTAGCGTATCCTTCACATAGCACTTGACCTTTACCAACTCTATCGCCTTTCTTAACGATTGGTTTTAAGTTAATACAAGTACTTTGATTGGTCTTCAAAAATTTGGTCAATGGATAATGAACAACCTCACTTTCGAAGCTAACCAATTTATCTTCAGAGGTCCAATCGTAGCGAATAACAATTTCAGTTGAATCAACATATTCCACAACACCTGTTCCTTCGGCATTAACAAGTACTCGAGAATCTCTAGCAACTAATCTTTCGATTCCAGTACCAACGATTGGTGAACTTGGCTTTAAAAGCGGAACTGCTTGACGTTGCATGTTGGATCCCATTAGGGCGCGGTTCGCATCATCGTGCTCCAAGAATGGAATTGAAGAAGCAGCGATTGAGGCAATTTGGTTTGCACCAACATCCATCAGGTTAATGTTAGCTGGTGTCACAACAGGAAAATCACCTTCAAATCTAGCTTTAACAAATTCAGTCAAAAACTTTCCGCCATCATCAACTTTTGCATTTGCTTGGGCAATCATTTTGGCATCTTCTTCCTCTGCAGAAAGGTAAATAGGTTCATTTTCTAAAACAACTTTTCCTTGTTTAACCTCGCGGTATGGGGTTTCAATAAATCCAAGTTTATTGACTTTAGCGAAAACACAAAGTGAGGAAATCAAACCAATATTAGGTCCCTCAGGTGTTTCAATAGTACAAAGTCGACCGTAGTGTGTGTAGTGAACGTCACGAACTTCAAAACCTGCTCTTTCTCTGGATAAACCACCTGGTCCTAGTGCAGACAATCTTCTTTTGTGCGTTACCTCCGATAATGGATTGGTTTGATCCATAAATTGAGACAACTGATTGGTACCAAAGAACGAATTTATAACCGATGATAAAGTTTTTGCATTAATAAGATCGATTGGCGTAAAGACTTCGTTATCACGAACGTTCATTCGTTCTCTAATTGTTCTCGCCATTCTAGCAAGACCAACTCCAAATTGGGAGTATAATTGTTCCCCAACTGTACGAACACGTCTGTTTGAAAGGTGATCGATATCATCAACATCAGCCTTAGAATTGATTAACTCAATAAGGTATCTGATTATCGAAATGATATCACCTTTAGTAAGCACGCGTGATTCTTCTTCGCTGTCGGTACCTAATTTTTTATTAAGTCTAAATCTACCTACTTCACCTAAATCATACCTCGTATCAGAGAAAAATAATTTTTCGAAAACTGATTTTGCGGTTTCATAATCTGGTGGTTCAGCATTACGTAATTGACGGTAAATGTGTTCAACTGCTTCTTTTTCAGAGTTGGAAGTATCTTTTTGAAGTGTGTTGTAAATAATTGTAAAATCAGCTGTATTGACGTCATCCTTGTGAAGGATAACATTTTTAATTCCAGCATCAACAATTAAATCAATATGGTGGTCTTCTAAAATTGTTTCACGATCGAGTAAAACCTCATTTCTTTCAATTGAAACAACCTCACCTGTATCCTCATCTCCAAAATCTTCAATCCAAGATTTAAGAACACGTGCAGCTAATTTTCTACCTACCAATTTTTTCAAATTAGCTTTCGTTGCTTTAACTTCATCCGCTAATCCAAAAATTTCTAATATATCCTTATCACTTTCATAGCCAATAGCTCTTAAAAGTGTTGTTACCGGTAATTTCTTTTTTCGATCAATGTAAGCATACATTACGCTATTAATATCCGTTGCGAATTCGATCCAAGAACCTTTAAAAGGAATTACTCTTGCTGAATACAACTTTGTACCATTGGCATGTCTACTTTGACCAAAAAATACACCAGGAGAACGATGTAACTGGGAAACGATAACGCGTTCTGCGCCGTTCACTACAAACGAACCCTTTGGTGTCATGTAAGGAATTGTACCTAAATAAACATCTTGAACAATTGTTTCAAAATCCTCGTGTTCAGGGTCGGTACAATATAACTTAAGTTTCGCTTTTAAAGGAACGCTGTAAGTTAATCCTCTTTCAATACACTCTTCAATAGTGTATCTTGGGGGGTCGACAAAATAATCCAAAAACTCTAAAACGAATTGGTTTCTGGTATCAGTGATGGGAAAGTTTTCCGCGAAAACTTTAAATAATCCTTCACTTTCTCTATTTTCAGGAGTAGTTTCCAATTGAAAAAACTCTTGAAATGATTTTAATTGAATATCCAAAAAGTCAGGATAATCGAACTGATTTTTGCTTGAAGCAAAATTAATTCTTGTTGATGTGTTGCTTGATGTTGCCAAGGCTAATCGATTTAAGTGTTAAAAACAACTATAATTTGCAATAACGTATTAAAACAGGATAAGGCATCCCGTAAAACGGGACACCTTTCCTGGTATGAAGAAGATAATTATTTAATCTCAACTTCGGCTCCAGCCTCTTCAAGAGACTTTTTAAGACCTTCAGCCTCATCTTTTGACACACCTTCTTTTAGTGTAGCAGGGGCACCATCAACTAGGTCTTTAGATTCTTTCAAACCATTTCCTGTTAATTCTTTTACAAGTTTAACAACTGCAAGTTTGTTTGCACCTCCAGCCTTAAGAATTACATCAAACTCAGTCTTTTCTACTGCAGCTTCACCACCATCACCGGCTCCGCCTCCGGCAATCATTACTGGAGCAGCAGCAGCAGGTTCGATACCATATTCATCTTTTAAGATTGCAGCTAAATCATTTACTTCTTTAACTGTTAAGTTTACTAGCGTTTCCGCAATTTGCTTTAAATCAGCCATTTTTATTTGTTTTTAAAAAAAGGTTCAACAAAAGTTTAATTAATTTCGCTCACCGAGCGTTTTTAGGATACCGGCAATTTTACTACCTGCACCTGTAAGACCAGAAACCACATTCTTAGCCGGGCTCTGAAGTAATCCAATGATTTCACCAATAAGTTCTTCACGGCTTTTCAAGGATACAAGCGTATCCAATTGATTATCACCCACGAAAGTTGCCTCATGAATGTATGCTCCTTTAAGAATTGGTTTATCATTTTTCTTACGAAAATCTTGAATTAACTTAGCTGGAGCATTGCTTACCTCGCAAAACATTATTGAGGTAGCACCAGCCAAAATTGTTTTCAAGTCTCCATAGTTCTTACCCTCAACGCGATCCATTGCTTTAACAAGCAAGGTGTTTTTTACAACACGCATTTTGATGTTAGATTGGAAACATCTTCTTCGTAAGCTATTTACTACATCAACGGTCAAGCCTGAAGTATCTGCTAGATAGAAAACATTAGAATCAGTTAATTCCTGAACTAAGTTATCAATGTACTGTGCTTTTTCTTGTTTCGTCATAATTACAATATTTAAGCAACAACAGACTTTGCATCCACTTGGATACCAGGACTCATTGTAGAACTCAAGTAAATACTTTTAATGTAGGTTCCTTTTGCAGCCGAAGGCTTCAATTTGATAAGCTGTTGAATCAATTCATTGGCATTATCTTTAATTTTATCACCTTCAAAACTAACTTTACCTATTGCCGAGTGAATAATACCGTATTTATCGACTTTAAAGTCAATTTTTCCAGCCTTAACCTCTTCAACGGCTCTCCCTACTTCCATCGTAACTGTACCCGTTTTTGGATTCGGCATAAGTCCGCGTGGTCCTAAAATTCTACCTAACGCTCCAACCTTACCCATTACAGCAGGCATAGTAACAATGACATCAACATCAGTCCAACCTCCTTTGATTTTTTCAATGTAATCGTCCAATCCAACAAAATCAGCACCTGCTGCTTTAGCTTCTGCTTCTTTGTCTGGAGTACATAGAACTAAGACTTTAACGTCTTTACCTGTTCCATGAGGAAGCGCAACAGTTCCACGAACCATTTGGTTTGCTTTTCTTGGATCCACTCCTAAACGAACACAAATATCAACTGAGGCATCGAACTTTGTTGTAGAAATACCCTTAACCAAATCGCATGCTTCTGATATTGAGTAAGACTTAGCCAAATCATATTTAGCCAGGATCTCTTTTCTTTTTTTAGATACTCTTTTCATAACACAAATTATTTAGTTTTAGGTGCATCACCACCTTTAACAGTTACACCCATACTTCTTGCTGTTCCAGCAATCATAGACATTGCTGCATCAATTGTAAAGCAATTTAAATCTGGAAGTTTATCTTCAGCAATTGTCCTAACTTGATCCCAAGAAATATTTCCCACTTTGGATTTGTTAGGTTCAGAAGAACCCTTTTTGATTTTGGTATGCTCCACAATTTGCACAGCTGCAGGTGGTGTTTTTAAAACAAAATCGAAAGATTTATCACCATAAACGGTGATTACTACTGGAGTCACCTTTCCCGGTCTATCCTGAGTCCTTGCATTAAATTGCTTACAGAACTCCATGATATTCACACCTTTTGCACCTAATGCAGGTCCAACAGGCGGAGAAGGATTGGCTGCACCTCCTTTGATCTGCAATTTGATCAGTGCTGCTACTTCTTTAGCCATTTGTATTTAATTTATGTAGTCAAACATGAGCATTCGCGGGAAGCTTTAATCGCACAACTCACTCCTACGGTTAATATACTTTTTTAAATTTCCTTCTCTACTTGCATATAGCTAAGTTCGAGAAGATTTTTTCTACCAAAGATTTTTACCATAACCTTTAGTTTCTTTTTATCCTCGTTAATTTCATCGATAACACCACTAAAATTATTGAATGGTCCATCAATAACTTTAACTGACTCACCAACGACAAAAGGAATTTTCATTTCTTCTTCGTTCTCAGAAAGTTCATCAACTTTGCCTAAGATTCTATTTACCTCACTCAAACGCATGGGAACCGGCTCACCACCTTTCTCGGTACCAAGAAATCCAATAACATTAGGTATGCTTTTAATAACATGAGGAACTTCACCAACAAGGGCAGCCTCGACTAAAACATAACCAGGGAGATAAGCTTTTTCCTTCGATACTTTTTTACCATTTCGAATTTGAAAAACCTTTTCAGTAGGTATAAGCACTTGATCTATGAAATCCGTAAGTTTTAACCTTGCTATTTCAAGGTCAAGATATTCTTTCACCTTCTTTTCTTTGCCACTAACGGCTCTTACGACATACCAACGTTTTTTTATTTCACTCATGATATATCTAATTAAACATATTATAAAGGAAACCAAGGACACCTTCCCAAATTGGATCTTTAGTACTTGAGTTATTTCCAAATATGAAATCCATTGCAAAAATCAAAACAGCAATTATCACAGAGGCGATAACTACAATAATCGCATGATTTTGCAGCTCTTTCCAAGTTGGCCATGTAACGTTGTGAACCATTTCGTTCACTGTTTCATTTATATAGTTCTTTATTTTTGACACGTTTCTTATTTTTAAGCACGGGCGGTAGGATTCGAACCCACGACCAATGGTTTTGGAGACCACTACTCTACCAGCTGAGCTACACCCGTTTAAAAAGGGGAGCGAACTCCCCTTCAAAATTATTGTATAACGTTTGTATTAAGATACAATTTCAGTTACCTGTCCTGCACCTACTGTTCTACCACCTTCACGGATTGCAAAACGAAGACCTTTGTCCATCGCAACCGGAACGATCAATTTCACAGTAATAGAAACATTGTCACCAGGCATAACCATTTCACGACCGTCTGTCAAGAAGATTTCTCCTGTAACGTCAGTTGTACGGAAATAGAACTGTGGACGATATTTGTTGTGGAATGGGGTATGACGACCACCTTCTTCCTTCTTCAATACGTATATCTCTGCTTTAAATTCTAAGTGTGGAGTTGTTGAACCTGGCTTACAGATAACCATTCCTCTTTTAATTTGAGATTTCTCAATACCTCTTAAAAGAAGACCTACGTTATCACCAGCTTCTCCTCTATCCAAAATTTTACGGAACATCTCAACTCCTGTAACTGTAGAAGTAAGTTTAATTTCACCCATACCTAGTATCTCAACAGGATCACCTGAGTTAATTACACCTGTTTCAATTCTTCCTGTAGCAACTGTTCCACGACCAGTGATAGTAAACACGTCTTCTACTGGCATCAAGAAAGCCTTATCCACATCTCTTGGAGGCAATTCGATGTATGTATCTACTGCATCCATCAAATCTTCTACTGTCTTTACCCATTTTTCTTCACCGTTCAATGCGCCTAACGCTGAACCTTGAATTACAGGAGCGTTATCACCGTCATACTGATAGAAAGAAAGTAACTCACGAACTTCCATTTCAACCAATTCTAACAATTCTGGATCATCAACCATGTCAACTTTATTCATGAAAACAACCAGTCTTGGAACACCAACTTGACGACCCAAAAGAATGTGTTCACGTGTTTGAGGCATTGGACCATCTGTCGCAGCAACCACTAGTATTGCCCCGTCCATTTGTGCAGCTCCCGTAACCATGTTTTTTACGTAGTCAGCGTGACCTGGACAGTCAACGTGCGCGTAGTGACGGTTTGCTGTTTCATACTCAATGTGTGATGTATTAATAGTAATACCACGCTCTTTTTCTTCCGGAGCATTGTCAATTGATGAGAAATCACGCACTTGCGCAAGCCCTTTAGACGCCAAAACGCTTGAAATAGCAGCAGTTAGAGTTGTTTTACCGTGATCTACGTGACCGATAGTACCGATATTCACGTGTGGTTTGGAACGATCAAAATTTTCCTTAGCCATTGTTTACTTGTTACTTAGTTAATAAAAAAAACAAATTCATGTATACACAAAATTTCACCCCTTTAAGAGTGAAAAAATCCTTCAATGAGCCAATGACGAGATTTGAACTCGTGACCTCTTCCTTACCAAGGAAGCGCTCTACCCCTGAGCTACACCGGC
>CANJNE010000021.1 GCA_947475275.1 Flavobacteriales bacterium
CATCAGAACCAACATGGAAAATAACGAAGTGATTAAAATTTGACACACCGTCATTTAAAGTATCAACCTTAGCTTCAACCTTTAAGAAAATGTATCCAGGGTTCCAATCCCAATGCATATCATTCGCAATCATTATATTGAGTGGATTATCATTTGGAAATGCTGAAGGATCATCATGATTGTAGGCTGAATCAACACCAAGGAAACCTGACAAATTTTTAAAATCATCGGGATTACCATAACCATTAAAAAGTACTGTTCCCCTTTCGCGATAGTCAAAAAGAGCAGCATCAAATAAAGGCTTCGTAGCTCCAGATATGGATGAGAAATAACATTTAAATTCTGTAAATTGAATATCATAACCCTCAGGGGTTGTAACAATTTGATCTAATTGAAGTGTATTAGCTCCAAAATAAGGCTGTATGGTAACATTCAATGCGATTTGTTCAGAAGGCGGTGGAGTTACCTCATCATCATTACACGCAAATAATACCGCAAGCGTAATAAAAATCGAATATCGAGCGTATCTTGTCATAATAACAAATATAAGAATCTGAATCTTATTGTTAACTTTAATTCATCATCAATTTAATCATAAAAACATGTCTGAATCTAAAAATGTTCGACCATTAGTTATTTTTAACGCTTCTGCAGGGAGTGGTAAAACCTATACCTTGGTAGAAACATATTTACTTCTCATTTTAAAAGAAGACATTCAAACATTTTCTAAAATAATTGCAATGACCTTCACCAATAAAGCTGCATTGGAAATGAAGGTACGCATACTCGAAACACTTGATGAGCTCAGTTATCCAGAAAAATACGAGGAGAAATCTATAAATTATGCGGAAAAATTAGGTAAAAAAATAGGTTTAACAAAGGAAGATGTTGCGCTTAAGTGTAAGAAAATATTATTTAAAATTTTACACAATTACGAAGACTTTTTCGTCTTTACCATTGACAAATTTAACTTAAGATTAATTCGTTCATTCAGCCGTGATTTAGACCTGCCAAACGATTTTGAGGTAGTCTTGAATGAGGCAGACATTATCGAACAAGTTGTGGACACCATGTTAAATGACCTGGGAAAACAAACAACAAAAGATTTAACCAACCTTGTTTTAGAATATGCTAAACAAAATCTCGAGGATGGAGAAAAATGGAACTTCAGAAATCAGCTCATTACATTCGGGAATATTCTGAACAAGGAGAAAGATCAAGAGCTAATTGAAAAGCTATTGAAAATAGACTTTTCCAAAGAAACTTATAAACTTTTGAAACATGAATTATCAAATTTAAAGGATGCTTTTATTGGTAAATGTAATGAAACCTATAATCTTTACATTTCATTGAATTTAGATTCAAAAAACCTTCCGCAAGGTTCAAATATGTCAAAGGCAATCGAGCGATTAAACACTTACAAAGACGTTGATGATACGATTTTTTCACCTACAATTAGAAAAAATTTTGAAGACGAAACACCATCAAATAAAGTATTTCCAGAGCAACTTAAAGCATCATTAAAAGTACTTGATGCATACCACAAAAGTATAAGGGAAAATTATTTTCTTAAAAAAACATACATCAAGAACTTTTTCAATATGGCTTTATTGCAACATATGGCAAAAGCGTTAGACCGTATTAAAAAAGAAGAACAATTGCTCAGGATTTCCGAATTCAACAAGCTGATTTCCAAATTAGTAAGAAACGAGTCTGCCCCTTTTATTTATGAAAGGTTAGGCACAAGATTCAAACATTTCTTGCTGGACGAATTTCAAGATACCTCACGTTTGCAATGGCTAAATATGGTTCCTTTGATTCGAGAATCGATCAGTTCAAACAATAAAAACTTAATTGTTGGAGACCCTAAGCAGTCCATTTACCGATTTAAAAACGGATTAGCTGAACAATTCGTAGCATTGCCAAAAATTTACAATCCTGAAGAAAGTGCCGATATTCAAGAGTTTTCGAATTATTTTGAAAAGATGGGTGTCTCTGTACCCTTGACAGGAAATTGGAGGTCAGCAGTTGAAATTGTCGAATTTAACAATTCCTTTTTCAAGGAAATAAAAACCAGTCTATCTGAGACACAAAGAGAATTCTACGATTCGATTCATCAAACACCAGAAAAGAATTTCAAAGGGTATGTTAAGGTTTTGTCTCAAAAAGTTAAAAAATCTGAAATTGAAAATACCATTGAAAACATTATTGCCCAAATAGAAGAATGTTTGTCGGATGACTTTCAACCAGCAGACATTTGTATTTTGGGAGAAACCAACAGAAAAACAAGTCAATGGGCCATCGCTTTGACCCAAAAAGGATATAAAATCGTATCCAATGATTCACTTATGGTTCATTCAGATTTGTGTGTTAGACTTGCTGTAAGTTATCTTAAGAGGAGATTGAACCCGTCTTCTAAACACGAAATCAAACGCTTCGCTGAAATATTTTTTCGTTTGAGAAATCAAAATGATATTCTTACTTACAGAAGCTTTTTTACCAACAAAAAAAGAGATGATGGTTCTGAATACAGTGAATTTAATGAAAACGAATTCCTCAATGCACATTTTAAATCCCGTGATGACTTTTTCTCAAACTATGAAACACTGTACAACTTAGTTATTTCGTTTTATTCCATGATGGGATGGGAAGAATTAGATAATCCTTATTTGCATCATTTTGCTGATTTTGTCCATGAATTTGAAATTAAAAAAGGTCCGGATTTAAAAGAATTGATCGAATATTACAACGAACAGAAAGGAAAATTAGCCATACAAATTCCCGAAAGTAGAGATGCTATTAAAATGATGACCGTCCACAAGTCTAAAGGTTTGGAATTTCCGGTTGTCATCCTACCAGATGTAGATTATGACACAGAAATAAAAGGCCGCGCTAAATTTTTAGTAGAATCTGACGATTACATTCTTTACACCACTTTGAAAAAAGAAAGTCCCGTTGAAAGTATACAAGCGCAGCAAAAGAAAGAATCATCCCAAGTGTTTTTGGATAAATTAAACTTATGCTATGTGGCTTTTACAAGGGCTGAAAGAAGATTATACATTACAAATCAATACTCGAAAAACAAGTTTGGTTCAATTATTCATCAAGTTTTTAATAGACTAGATAATGCAGTGAATGGTGAAGATGATTCAATTTTAATTGAATACGGCGAGAAAGTTCCTTACATTGACGAACACGAAAATAAAACAGCTGAATTTTTCGTTCCAAAAAAACTTGAGTCAAAACTTTGGTTTCCCGATATTGCTTTAAAAGAGCAAAATAGTATTGGAGAAAACTACGAACTAACGAATGAAAGAAGATTTGGGAATCAATTTCATTTATCGGTATCCAAGATTAATCATTCGAGTGAAATAGAAAATATTCTCATTGATTTAAGATTAAGGGGAGAATTAGAATCCGAATTTTACGCCCCAATAAGAGATCAAATTACGCAATTGTTTGAATCGGAATACTATTCAAAAATAATTGATGGAGCGACTTCAATTTTAAATGAGCAGGAAATTATTCTTGATGAAAAAACCAGTATAAGACCAGACAAGATTGTTTTAAAAAATAATGAAATTGCCATCATTGATTTCAAGACAGGTCTACCCAAAGAAAATGACAAAAATCAGGTATACTCCTATATTAAAGCACTTCAAAATATGGGTTATTCCAAAGTGAGAGGACATTTGTATTATACAGCCAAGCAGGAATTTGTCGAATTATAAGGATTTTAGAGTCGCCTTTTGAATAAGCTTATCATCTACAATTTCTGGAACAGTAACTTTTAATAGAGGCTCTTGTTGCATGGCTCTTTTTATTGCAAAAATTGAACCCTCATTTCTTGCCCAATTTCTCCTTGCAATTCCATTATTCACATCCCAATGCAACATCATTTTCAATCTTCTTTCTGTTTCTTGACTCCCATCCAATAGCATTCCAAAGCCGCCATTGATAACCTCTCCCCAACCTACTCCTCCACCATTATGAATAGACACCCATGTTGCTCCTCTAAAACTGTCTCCAATTACATTTTGTATTGCCATATCGGCGGTAAATCGCGAACCGTCATAGATATTTGATGTTTCTCTGTAAGGAGAATCTGTTCCTGAAACATCATGATGATCACGACCTAATACAATAGGTCCAATTATATTTTCTCTGATGGCATCATTGAATGCTTTAGCAATTCGCATTCTTCCTTCGGCATCAGCATATAGAATTCGTGCCTTTGAGCCAACTACTAGTTTATTTTGTCTGGCTCCTTTTATCCATTGAATATTATCCTGCATTTGCTGTTTAATTTCATCAGGACTCTCCAAGAGCAAATTCTCCAAAACATGAAGAGCAATTTCATCTGTTTTATCTAAATCATCCTCTTTTCCAGTTGCACAAACCCAACGAAATGGTCCGAAACCATAATCAAAACACATAGGTCCTAAAATATCTTGCACATAGGATGGGTATTTAAAATCTACACCATTTTTAGCCATAATATCAGCGCCTGCTCTTGATGCTTCTAACAAAAAAGCATTACCATAATCGAAAAAATATGTTCCACGTTCCGAGTGTAAATTGATATATTTTGCATGATCCCTCAAAGTCTGCTGAACAACCGCTTTAAACTTCACAGGATCAGCGGACATTAATTCATTAGATTCTTCAAAATTATATCCGATTGGATAATAACCACCAGCCCAAGGATTGTGCAATGAAGTTTGATCTGACCCCAATTCTACAATAATATTTTCTTCAAAAAACTTTTTCCAAACATCGACAATATTGCCTAAGAAAGCAATTGAAACAACTTCTTTATTATTTTTAGCAACTTTCACTCGTTCACAAAGCTTAACCAAATCGTCAATTACTTCATCTACCCAACCTTGAGAATGTCTTGTTTGTACCGCTTTTGGATTAACCTCCGCTGTCACTGAAATACAGCCTGCGATATTACCTGCTTTCGGCTGAGCGCCAGACATTCCACCAAGACCAGCAGTTAAAAAAAGCTTTCCCGCAATTCCCTCATTGTTCTTTGAAATCCTTCGAGCAGCATTCATAACCGTGATGGTAGTGCCATGCACAATACCTTGCGGTCCAATATACATATAGGAACCCGCAGTCATTTGACCATATTGGGTTACACCAAGTGCATTAAATTTCTCCCAATCATCAGGTTTGGAATAATTTGGAATCATCATTCCATTTGTAACAACTACTCTTGGAGCATCCTTATGCGAAGGGAATAATCCAAGAGGATGCCCTGAATACATAATTAATGTTTGTTCATCTGTCATTTCTGACAAATACTTCATTGTAATACTGTATTGAATCCAATTTTGAAAAACCGCACCATTTCCGCCATAAGTGATAAGTTCATGCGGATGCTGAGCTACAGCTGGATCAAGATTATTTTGAATCATCATCATAATCGATTTAGCCTGCATGGAAATTCCAGGATATTCATCGATTGATCTTGCATACATTTTATAATCAGGACGATACCTGTACATGTATATACGCCCAAATGTTTCTAATTCTTCCAGAAAATCAAGAATAAGCTCTTCGTGTTGCTCACTTGGAAAATAACGCAAGGCATTTCGCAATGCCAATTGCTTCTCCTCTTCATTTAATATTTGCTTACGCTTGGGTGCATGATTAACTGAAAGGTCATAAGATTTTTCAGGTGGGACACTACTTGGTACACCTTGAGAAAGTTCCTTTTTGAAATCCAACATATTGCATTACTTTGATTTACAAAGTTAAACAATAGGACTACCAAATAGTTTGATAAACTAATAAAGTTTGAAAATAATCCGATGATGTGTTTATCTCAACAAATTAATAAAGCCTTGATATTCGTACTTGGCGTCATTAATTAAATCCTTTACCGAAATGGTCCAATTATATGTGCCTTGTTGAACTGGGTTGCCATTATATGTTCCATCCCATTTGGCATAAGGGTCATTTGTTTCCCATATAACTTCACCCCAACGGTTGTAAATTAGCAGATTAAACCCATAAATATCAACTCCTTCAATGTAAATTCCCCAACTTTGATTATGCTCATCATCATCTGGCGTAAATGTATTTGGTGCGTACAAAATAATTTCAGGCAGAACAATTACAACTTTTTCAACGGTATCAGAACAACCGAAATCTGATGTCGCAATTAACATTACATTATACTCGCCAGTAACACCGTCAGGAAACATCGTTTGTACATGTTTTAATTGAGAGTATGAAGGGCTTCCATTGTCTATAAACCACTCATAAGAGTCGGCATTTTGAGAATAGTTTGTGAGCTGAACCTGCGTATTAAACATCATCACAGGATTTGGACTATGATTAAAATCTGCTACAGGCTTTGGTTGAACTGTTATATAACTGAAGAATGTTGTTGAATCAACACAACCAAATGGGCTTGTAACTACTAATTGAACATCATAATTTCCTGCTAATAAAGCAGCAGTTTCAATGGTATCTTGATTTATAAAAATTTGATCATTGGATAATTCCCAATATACAAACTCCGAAAGTGCTGGGTTTGTCAAATTATAAAGTTCATAAACTGCTGGTTCACATAAATTATTTACATTGATGCCAATCTGAGGAACAGGTAAGGGTGCCAATATCACATTGGTCGATAAAACCAGAGGAGTTGACTCACATTGATCTTCTATAATTACAGAAATAACACTTGTTGCAGGCGGATTAGCACTAATTGAATGATTTGAACCAGTACCCGTGGCTCCAGTGCTCCATGTAAAAGAAAACGGCACTCCTATTCCACCACTAGCAGAAGCATCTAAAATTGTTGGATAGCCAGGACATATAGTGACATCTGGAGTAATTGTTCCACTTATAGGTGGTCTTACGGTTACATCAATGGTTGCTGGTAATGACTGACATCCATTTTGGTTTTCAGCAATTACAGTGTATGTTGTATTTGAACCAGGGCTTACAATTTGAGTTGCAGCAGTATTAGTGGTGTGATCCCAAATAAAATTATATGATGTTCCACCAGTAGCATTGGCAATCAAAGTTGCTGTTCCATTCTCACAAATTAAGGTGTCATTACTTACAAAAATCTGAACAAGAGCAGGATCAGTTACGGTAACATTAGAGCAAGTTTGACAACCTAAATTGTTTCTGGAGCAAACAGAATAAGTACCCGCAGCAAAACCGACTGCAAAAGAGTCAACTTGCCATGTAATTCCATTATCGAAACTATATTCATCAGCTAAAGGACTATTTATTAGAATTGTCCCATCCGACAAACCGGCACATGAAGGGCTCAAACTTGACACTGTTTGATTTATTTGTGCAACCAAAACCTTTACAGTATCTCGATAAATCCCACAAAGTGTGCTATTTTCCCTGAGAACAAATTGATACAATCCTGGCTGATTTACCGTTACTGTTGGCGTTAATGAATTAAAATTTGGTGCAAAAGTAACGGTAGGAGTTGGTGTAATTCCTGTTGTTATAAATTGCCAAGAAGGTGTATTCGCAGGATTACTAATTGTACCATTCAAATAAATGGGTTGACCTATACAAACTGTATCGTCAATACCTGCATTCGGTGTTGGTGGAGGAATAACAGTTATTGTGAAAACCGCTGTATCTGTAAATGCAGAAGCTGTTGCCGTAGCGGGTTGAAAAACTTGAACTTGATATGTAGATGTGACTGTTGGTGTTACAGTTACATTAGTACCTGCAGAAGTATTTGAGACGCCAGTTGTAACCAACCAAGTAAATTGAGGTGAAGTTAATCCAGGGGTTGCTATCGTTACATTTGCAGAATTCCCCAAACAAATGGTCTGGTCTGCAGCAGAAACATTACATGAAACACCTGCAGTTCCGAAAAAATTTAAATTAACATTTTGACTTGTACCACTGTAATTGGACAAACAAAGTAAATAAGACTGCCCTGCTGTCACGGGCAAAGGATTTTGATAACTTGTTGGTGAACCATTTGGAGGCAATTGGCCCGGAGGCGCCATCCCTGTATTACCGTTACATGCTCCATTCCAATTACAAGCCACTGGTGATAGCGTATTACCATTAATACCTGCACATGCCTGGGCCAAAGATGCATTTGGCATTGGCCACATTATCCAATCAAAACAACCACCACTAGGCCCAATAATTGACCAAGCGAGTGTACCACTTGAAATTACATTAATGGTAATAAATGTAGAACTGGTTTCTCCACTTAACAAACAACCAGAATTAAATCCAGCGGGATTAATTGATGGATTAGAAATACTACCTGCTGTAAAATCAATAACGTTGGTTGCTGGATTATTTGGAGCTATTGGAAAAGATGGGGTTGTGCAACCAGGAACGGCTTCAGAGCAATCATTCGGTTGGGCAAAAGAAAAACCCGAACAAAGTATTAAAAAAGCAAAAATTAGTCTTTTCATTTTTACTATTGTTTCGCACAATCTTCAAAAGGGTAAGGTTTTATGGTGTCTATACCATATGTTCCTATTTGGATGCATCTAACTTTATCTGAATAAGCATTAAACCAAGACATGAACTGTTCTTCAGTCAATTGATCTATTTCTTTGGTTAGAATAAAAGCTCTTTGTGTAAAATAATCCAATCTAACCACTTTGATATTTGGGTTTAGTCTCATTTCAGTTTCGAGCGCAACCAAATCGTTTTGATCTTGCAACTCGATCATACATTGACCAAAAAGCGTTACTTCTTGTGTTGCTAAATTTTGTGCATTTACAAAAGATGCTGACAATAGTAATACACTGAATATTAATAGCGTTTTCATGTATAGTTTATTTTGGTTTTAGACGATTTTTATTTTCAAAGGTTGCCTTAGTATCAAGTAAAGTTAAATAAATGCCTTAATTATTTATAATTGATAAGACGAATTTTATTTGATATACTTAAATCTTTTTCCAGGACAGATAGCAGCATCCCCTAATTCTTCTTCAATTCTCAGTAATTGATTGTACTTCGCCATTCTATCACTTCTTGAAGCGGAGCCTGTTTTAATTTGTCCCGTATTTAAGGCAACAGCAAGATCGGCGATTGTTGTATCTTCTGTTTCACCGCTGCGATGGCTCATTACTGAAGTGTAATTGTTTTTTGTAGCCAATTGAACTGCTTCAATCGTTTCTGTAATGGTACCAATTTGATTAACTTTAACAAGAATTGAATTTGCTATTCCTTCCTCAATTCCACGTGTCAAGCGCTTAGAGTTGGTTACAAAAAGATCATCACCAACCAACTGAACTTTATCTCCAATGGCTTCTGTCAACATTTTCCAACCACTCCAATCATCTTCAGCTAGTCCATCCTCTATAGATATAATTGGATATTGATTGCACCACGACTTCCAGAAATCGACCATCTCCGCAGCGTTTCTTTCTTGATTTGTTGAATGAAATTTATATGTTTTAGAGTCTGCATTATAAAATTCTGAAGATGCTGCATCCAGAGCAATAAACATATCTTCACCTGGAGTAAACCCCGCTTTCTCTATCGCTTCAATCACGACTTGAATAGCCTCTTCATTTGAACTTAAATTAGGTGCGAACCCACCTTCATCACCAACATTTGTAGACATTCCTCGTTTCTTAAGAACACTTTTTAGGTGATGAAATACTTCTGTCCCCCATTGTAATCCTTCTGCAAAAGACGAAGCACCAAACGGCATAACCATAAACTCCTGAATATCAATTAAATTATCAGCATGAGAACCTCCATTCAAAATATTCATCATAGGAATTGGCAGTGTCAATGCCCCTACACCACCAACATATCGATATAAGCTCAATCCAGATTCTTGTGCAGCTGCTTTAGCTACAGCCATTGAAACACCAAGAATCGCATTGGCGCCTAAATTTGATTTATTTTCGGTTCCATCAATGCGAATAAGTAGGGTATCTATTGCCTTTTGATTGAATATATCCATACCATGCAAAGACTCATTAATAACTGTATTAATATTATTTACAGCCCTTAGTACTCCTTTGCCTAAATATTTACTAGGATCATTATCTCTCAACTCAACTGCCTCGTGAACACCCGTTGATGCACCAGAAGGAACCGCAGCCCTTCCTAAAACTCCATTTCTTGTAATTACATCAACTTCAACTGTTGGATTACCACGAGAATCTAAGATCTGTCTTCCAAAAACTTTTAGAATTGTGCTCATATTTTATTTTTTTTCATGTTGTCAATAAACTGATCGAAAAGATAACGAGAATCATGAGGACCAGCTGATGCTTCAGGATGATATTGAACAGAGAATACAGGTTTATCCATTAATTCTATACCTGCAATGGTATCATCATTAAGATGTTTGTGCGTAACAGAAATATTTAAATTGTTGTTAATACTTTCTTTTGAAATGACAAAGCCATGATTTTGGGAGGTAATTTCACCTTTTCCGGTTTTTAAATTTATTATTGGGTGATTTATTCCTCTGTGACCATTAAACATTTTTTCAGTCGATAACCCTTGGCTCAAGCCCAAAATTTGATGACCTAAACAAATACCAAAAACTGGTTTTCCTATTGCTACAATTTTTTTCACCAATTCAATTGAATCAGGCATAGCTGATGGATCTCCGGGACCGTTTGAAAGCATAAATCCATCTGGATTAAACTCTAGTAAATCTTCAAAAGACACATGCATTGGAAAAACCTTCACAAAACAATTTCTTTCAACCAAACAACGGATAATATTCCTTTTCACGCCAAAGTCAATCAAGGCAACTTTAAAATCTGCATTTTGATCACCTTCATCGAAAGTCATATCGCAAGTTACTTTTGAAGACAATTCTAATCCTGCCATTGAAGGAGTTGTTTGCAGAATTTTTGTTAATTGATCAAGTTCTAATATTTCCGAAGAAATAATAGCATTCATGGCACCTTTGTTACGAATATGTCTTACAAGTGCTCTAGTATCTATATCAGCAATACCGACGGTATTGCTTGAGATCATTAAATCTTCGAGAGAACCTGAAGAAGAAGGTCTAGAAAATGTTTCAGAAAATTTTTTAATAACCATGCCAGAAATCTTTATTCCATCAGACTCAACCTCTTGGTTATGAACCCCATAATTCCCTATATGAGCCGTGGTCATGATTAAAATCTGACCATAATAGGATGGATCCGTAAAAACCTCTTGATAACCCGTCATTCCGGTATTAAAAGCTATTTCTCCTGTGGTTGTTCCTTTTTTTCCGATGCCAACACCATTGAAAACGGTGCCATCTTCAAGAACTAATAATGCCGGTTGACGACTTTCCATGAAAATAAATTTGTGCAAATTTAGGATTTCAATTTGAAAATATGAAAATAAAAAAAGGGTAACAAATCGCTACCCTTTTCATCATATCATAAGAATCATTTATTCTTCATCCTTTTTTTCTTCTGTACTTTCTTCTGAAGCAGTGTTATCTTCACTTGATTCCTCTTCAGTAGCTTCAGCAGTTACTTCTTCAGCTACGGCATCTGAAGCACTATCAGATTCTTCTGCAATTTCTGTTGTTTCAACCATTTCGGTCGTTTCTACTGCTGCATCAGTAACACCATCATTTTCTTTTTTGCCACCAGATCTTCTTGATCGTCTAGTAGTTTTCTTTGCTTTATCATTTGTATAAAGCTCATTGAAATCTACCAATTCAATCATACACATTTCAGCGTTATCACCTAATCTGTAACCAGTTCTGATTATTCGCGTGTAACCACCGTTACGTTCAGCGATTTTCGGAGCTATTTCTCTAAACAATTCAGAAACAACATCTTTATTTTGAAGGTAACCGAAAACAGTTCTTCTCGAGTGAGTTGAGTCCGTCTTGGATTTCGTTAACAATGGCTCAACAAAACCACGCAAGGCTTTAGCTTTAGCCACTGTAGTATTGATACGCTTATGTTCTATTAGAGAACAAGCCATATTCGACAACATAGCTTTCCTATGTGCAGACTTTCTTCCTAAATTATTTACTTTATTACCGTGTCTCATTGCAAATTCGTATAGTAATTTTTAATCCTTATCTAATTTATATTTAGCGACATTCATTCCAAAGGTAAGACCTTTGTTATCCACCAAATCTTCTAATTCAGTTAGAGATTTTTTACCAAAATTTCTAAACTTCAATAGGTCATTCTTGTTGTAAGAAACCAAATCACCAAGCGTTTCAACATCCGCGGCCTTAAGGCAGTTTAATGCTCTTACAGACAAGTCCATATCAACCAATTTGGTTTTTAGCAATTGTCTCATGTGAAGTGAAGTCTCATCAAATTCTTCTGTTTCCGCTTTAACCTCACTGTCCAAAGTTATCCTTTCATCAGAAAATAGCATAAAGTGGTGAATCAGAATTTTCGCAGCCTCTTTTAGTGCATCTTTAGGGTGTATTGAACCGTCAGTATTGATGTCCATAACTAACTTTTCGTAGTCCGTTTTTTGCTCAACCCTAAAGTTCTCAATAGCATACTTTACATTTTTTATTGGAGTAAAGATAGAATCAATGAAAACAGTACCGAATGGAGCACCAGAAGATTTATTTTCTTCAGCAGGAACATAACCTCTTCCTTTGATAATTGTCAATTCCATTTCTAATTTCACAGTTGGCTCCATGTTACAAATAACATGATCAGCATTAAGAACTTGAAATGCAGAAGTATACTTTCCTATATCACCAGCCGTCAACTTATCTTGACCAGAAATAGAAACAACAACAGTTTCTGAATCAGTGCCTTCAATTTGTTGTTTAAAACGAACTTGCTTAAGATTCAAAATAATTTCTGTCATGTCTTCTACTACACCTTTAATAGTGCTGAATTCATGATCAACACCCTCTATTCTAATAGAAGAGATGGCGAAGCCTTCCAAAGAAGAAAGCAAAATACGACGTAATGAATTCCCGACAGTTATTCCATAACCGGGTTCAAGAGGTCGAAATTCAAATTGTCCATGATGTTCATCGGACTGTATCATAATCACCTTGTCAGGCTTTTGAAAATCTAGAATAGCCATATTAATGCTTTATTTTATTATTTAGAATATAATTCGACAATTAGTTGTTCCTTGATGTTTTCAGGAATCATTTCTCGTGATGGAACACTAAGGAACCTTCCAGTCATATCAGAATTATTCCAATCTAACCAATCGTATTTTTTACTATTAGAAGTCAAAGAAGAAGAGATTGCTTCAAGTGATTTCGACTTTTCTCTTACTCCTATTACATCTCCAATGCATAAGGTATATGATGGAATATTTACAATTTCTCCATTCACAGTAATGTGCTTGTGAGAAACAAGTTGTCTTGCCGCTCTTCTGCTGTTCGCAATTCCAAGCCTGTACACTGTATTGTCAAGTCGAGATTCACACAATTGAAGTAAATTCTCACCTGTGATACCTTTCATTCTTGAAGCTTTCTCAAATAGATTTGAAAATTGTCTTTCAAGAATACCATAGGTATACTTTGCTTTTTGTTTTTCTCCAAGTTGGATAGCATATTCTGACTGCTTTCCACCTCGTCTCTTTGCCGGACCATGTTGACCCGGACCATAACTTCTTTTGTCTAAAGCTTTATCAGGACCAAAGATTGGATCTCTGAAGCGCCTTGCAATTTTGGATTTAGGACCTCTATATCTTGCCATTTTTATTTATATAAATCGAGCTGTTATGAATTAAGGCTTTCCTTCGATAACTTCTATGCTCTGTGTTAAAAATTAAACTCTTCTTCTTTTTGGTGGTCTACAACCGTTGTGTGGCAATGGAGTAACGTCGATAATCTCTGTTACTTCAATTCCAGCATTGTGTAATGCGCGAATTGCTGATTCTCTTCCTGCTCCTGGACCTTTAACATAAACTTTCACTCTACGTAATCCGAAGTCATGGGCTTCTTTTGCAGCATCTTCAGCAGAAACTTGCGCCGCATATGGCGTATTTTTCTTAGATCCTTTAAAGCCCATTTTACCTGCTGAAGACCAAGAAATAACTTGACCAGCATTATTCGTCAATGAAATGATGACATTGTTGAAGGTAGCTTGAATATGCGCTTCACCCGCAGCCTCTACTTTGACGTTCTTCTTCTTTTTTTGATTAGACTTTGCCATTTTAACTATTTATTATTTAGTTGCTTTTTTCTTGTTAGCAACTGTTTTTCTTCTTCCTTTTCTCGTTCTGGAATTGTTTTTTGTACGTTGACCTCTTAACGGAAGACCAGCGCGATGTCTGATACCTCTTTGACACCCGATATCCATTAAACGTTTAATGTTTAATTGAATTTCAGATCTCAACTGCCCTTCAGTTTTGACCTCATTAACTGAGTTTCTGATTGCCGCCAATTGGTCATCATTCCAATCCTGAACTTTGATGTTTTCATCAATTTCGTTATCCTTCAAAATTTTCTTTGAAGTACTTCTTCCAATACCAAAGATGTATGTTAAACCAATTACACCTCTTTTGTTTTTTGGTAAATCTATACCTGCAATACGTGCCATACTCTAATTAAAATTACCCTTGTCTTTGTTTAAGTTTTGGATTCTTTTTGTTAATCACATAAACTCTACCTTTTCTTTTAACGATCTTACAATCTGCAGTTCGCTTTTTTACTGATGCTCTTACTTTCATCTCTATTTATATAATCTATATACTATTTATATCTAAATGATATTCTACCTTTTGTTAAATCATAAGGTGACATTTCCACCTTAACTTTATCTCCAGGAAGAATTTTAATATAAAACATTCTCATTTTTCCTGAAATATGCGCTGTAATTACATGGCCATTTTCTAACTCAACCCTAAACATTGCATTTGAAAGTGCTTCTATGATTACTCCGTCTTGTTCTATTGAAGATTGCTTTGCCATTCTAATATCCAGATAATTCGTTAGCAGATCTTCTTCCTCTAATTTTAGAACCTTCCATCAAACCATCCATATGCCGATTTAACAAATAAGACTCGATTTGTTGTAATGTGTCTAAAACCACACCAACCATAATTAAAACAGAGGTGCCACCGAAGAACATTGCAAATTGAGAATTCACTCCCGCTAAGTTTGCAATCGATGGTAGAATTGCAATTACTGCCAAAAATAGTGACCCCGGTAATGTAATTCTCGAAACCAATGTATCAATGTATTCTGAAGTATCCTCACCCGGACGAATACCAGGAATGAAACCTCCACTTCTCTTAAGATCGTCCGCAATTTTTCTTGGGTTTATCATAATTGCAGTATAGAAATATGTAAATACCACAATCAAAAGTGCCAATAACAGGTTATATGTTATACCATAAGGATTTCCCAAAGATTGTTGAATGAAACCACCATCTTGACCATTTCCAGAAAATAACATGACTGGAATAGTCATGATCGCCTGAGCAAAAATAATAGGCATAACACCACTTGCGTTCACTTTGATTGGCAAATAACTTCTTGCTCCTTCGTCAACAGCCCTTGAGCCAACAACTCGTTTAGCCGTATTTAGTGGTATTTTACGCACACCTTGAACGATAAGAATAGTACCTACAACAACCAACATGAAACAAACAAATTCCAGTACAATAGATATTGGACCATTGTTCGCTTCTGCTAAAAATGCACCAGGAAAACGACCAAGAATTCCCACTGTAATAAGCAAAGAAATTCCATTTCCTATTCCTCTATCTGTGATTCTTTCACCAAGCCAAACAGCAAACATAGTACCAGCAACTAAAACCAAGATAGACTGCACCCACCAAAGTTCAGGTGAAATTGGATAATCTGCAAAATTTGGCATAGCACCTTTTTGCTGAACATACAATGTCAAATACGTCGGGGCCTGTAATGCACAAATTACGATTGTCAGAATTCTAGTGTAATTGTTGATACGTTTTCTACCAGACTCCCCTTCGTTTTGCATTTTCTGAACTGCAGGAACGGCCATACCTAACAACTGCATGATAATAGATGCACTGATGTAAGGCATAATACCGAGAGCCATAATTGATGCATTCTCAAATCCACCTCCTGAAAACAAAGAAAGTAAAGTTTCCAAAGTGCCATCGTCTGATGATTGGGCGCTCTCAATCATTTTACCATAGTTAACACCAGGTAAAAAGATATTGTTTCCAATTCTGTAAACTAGAATCAAACCGAGGGTAAAGAGAATTCTATTTCTTAATTCCTCAACCTTCCAAATGTTCTTTATGTTTTCGAAAAACTTTTTCATTTTTTAAATGCTGGCAAAGTTAGTTAGATTTCGGAACAATTTCCTCCTTGATTTTCAATAGCTGATTTTGCAGTTGCAGAAAACTTGTGAGCAGTGATACTTATTTTAGACTTTAATTCTCCTCTTCCTAAGATTTTCACTAACTCGTTTCTAGAAACCAAACCGTTTTCGATAAGCACCTCTGGTGTAATCTCAGTAACACTTTTCCTTTCTACCAACGATTGAAGAATATCAAGATTAATTGCCTTGTACTCAACTCTGTTAACATTTTTAAAACCAAATTTCGGTACTCTTCTTTGAAGAGGCATTTGACCTCCTTCGAAACCAATTTTGGTTTTATATCCAGATCTGGATTTTGCTCCTTTGTGTCCACGAGTAGAAGTACCACCATGACCGGAACCTTGTCCTCGACCAATGCGTTTTTCACGCTTTATGGAACCATTTGCCGGAGTTAAATTATTTAAATTCATTTCTAATTCTTTTATAAAATTATTCCACAACTTCTAAAAGGTGTTGTACTTTCTTCACCATTCCCATAATCTGAGGAGTGGCTTCATGTTCAACCACCTGATTCAACTTTCTGAATCCTAACGCTTTTATCGTAGCCTTTTGAACAGCTGGACGTTTAATAGCGCTTCTTACTTGCTTAATTTTTATTGTAGCCATATTTCGTCTATTAACCGTTAAACACTTTATCCAAAGAAATACCACGTTGTTTCGCTACAGCAACAGCATCACGCATTTTAGACAATGCATCTATCGTTGCTTTCACTACGTTATGTGGATTTGAAGAACCTTGAGATTTTGCCAATACATTATGAACGCCGACACTTTCGAGAACAGCGCGCATTGCACCTCCTGCTATTACTCCGGTACCATTTGTTGCTGGCTTCAATAATACTTCCGCACCACCGAATTTACCTTTTTGAGGATGAGGAACAGTTCCTTTAAGAATTGGAACTCGAATTAAATTTTTCTTGGCATCATCAATTCCTTTAGTAATAGCTTCGGTAACCTCTTTTGCTTTACCAAGGCCATGTCCAACGATACCATTTTCATCACCAACCACAACGATTGCAGAAAAACTAAAAGTTCTACCACCTTTTGTTACTTTAGTAACGCGGTTCACGGCAACTAATTTATCTTTCAACTCAATGTCCGCAGACTTTACTCTATTTAATACTTGTGCTGCCATTTCTTAAAATTTTAAACCGCCTTCTCTTGCTGAGTCAGCTAATGATTTCACTCTTCCGTGATATAAATATCCGTTTCGATCAAAGACAACAGTTTGAATTCCTGCTTTAATTGCTTTCTCTGCAACCTCTTTACCAACAACTGCGGCTTGATCTTTCTTATTTTTATTTTCTGCAGCCTTATTTTTGTATGATGAAGCTGCTACTAGAGTTACGCCATTGATATCGTCAATCAACTGCGCATAAATCTGCTTGTTACTTCTGTAAACAGACAATCGCGGCGTATTTGTAGTACCAGAAATTTTCTTTCTGATTCTCCCCTTAATCTTTAATCTTCTTTTTAATTTACTAAATGCCATAACTGTTATATATTATTTTTTACCTGCAGATTTACCAGCTTTTCTTCTTATTTGTTCACCAACAAATCGAATTCCTTTTCCTTTGTATGGTTCTGGTTTACGAAGAGAGCGAATTTTGGCTGCAACCTGACCCAAAAGTTGTTTATCATGAGACTCTAGCGTTACCACAGGAGCTTTTCCTTTTTGAGTATCTGCAGATACCTTAACTTCTAAAGGAAGTTCTATAACAATTGCATGTGAGAATCCAAGAGCCAATTCCAGCTGTTGGCCAGTTGCAGTAGCCCTGTAACCTACACCAATTATTTCTAATTCCTTTTTGTACCCTTCCGAAACACCTGTCAACATATTGTAAACCAAAGCACGGTATAAACCATGTTTAGCTCTATGCGATGGGGCATCCGATTCGCGGCTGAAAGTTATTGTATTATCCTCTATAGAAAGTGTAACACACGAATCCAATTCTTGCGACAACTCACCTTTAGGACCTTTAACAGTAATGATGTTCTCATTTAACTTTACATCTATTCCACTCGGGATTTTTACTGGGGATTTTCCTATCCTTGACATTTTTCTATACTATTAATTTAATACACGTAACAAAGGACTTCTCCTCCAACGTTTTGTTTTCTTGCTTCTTTATCGGTAATTACACCTTTGGATGTTGAAACGATTGCAATACCCAAACCGTTAAGAACTCTAGGCATCTCTTCGGCTCCACTATATTTACGTAGACCTGGACGAGATGCTCTTTGCAATTTAGTAATTGCAGGAACTTTAGTTGACGGATTGTATTTCAAAGCAATCTTGATGACACCCTGCTTACTATCATCTTCAAATTTGAAGTTGGTAATAAAACCTTGATCAAATAAAATCTGAGTCATTGCTCTTTTAACATTTGAACCAGGAATTTCGACCATTTTCAAACCAGCAGAACTCGCATTTCGAATTCGGGTTAAAAAATCTGCTATTGGATCTGTATTCATAATTTCTAAACTACTATTTAATAATTACCAACTTGCTTTTCTAACACCCGGGATTTTACCTGATAGTGCCATTTCTCTAAAAGTTACCCTTGAAATACCAAACTGTCTCATATAACCTCTTGGTCTTCCTGTCAACCCACATCTGTTGTGAACGCGAATTTTCGAAGAATTAGCAGGTAATTTTTGAATCGACATCATGGCATCCCATTTTGCGGCTTGAACATCATCAGAAGCATCGGTTGACTTCAATATTTTTGTTAACTCTTCACGCTTCTTAGCATAGCGAGCTACCATTTTTTCTCTTTTGCGCTCACGCGCTTTCATTGATTCTTTTGCCATTTCTAATTATTTTTTTATAAACGGGAATCCAAATGCATCTAATAAAGCTTTAGCTTCCTCATCGTTGTGCGCGCTGGTCACAAAAGTGATATCCATACCCAATATGCGATTTACTTTATCGATATCAATTTCAGGAAAAATGATATGCTCCTTAATTCCTAAATTGAAATTCCCTCTTCCGTCAAAACCTTTTGGATTTATACCTCTAAAGTCTCTTGTTCTTGGAAGTGAAACTGCTAACAATCTATCCAAAAAGTCATACATTTTATCTCCTCTAAGCGTTACTTTAGTACCAATTGGCATACCTTTTCTCAACTTGAAATTGGAAATATCCTTTTTTGAAATTGTAGTTATTGCTTTTTGACCTGCAATTCTCGAAAGATCAGCTACAGCACTTTCAATCAACTTTTTGTCTGCTACAGCCTCACCCATACCTTGGCTCAAAACAATTTTTTTAAGTTTAGGAACCCTCATTACGGATTTATACCCAAACTTTTCAGTAAGCGCAGCAATAATTTCTGCGTTATACTTTTCCTTAAGTCTTGGTGAATAGCTCATTACTTAATCTCCTCCCCAGTTTTTTTAGAATAACGTACTAATTTTCCTTTTGCGTTCAATTTTCTTCCAATTCTTGTTGATTGTCCATTAACAACCACCATTAAATTAGAAATATGAATACCCGCTTCTTTCTCAATAATTCCTCCCTGCGGGTCTGATGCACTTGGCTTAGCATGTTTCTTTACCAGATTCACACCACCAACAATTGCACGCATTTTCCTACGATCAATCGAAAGAATGTTTCCTTCCTGACCTTTAGATTCACCACTAATAACCTTAACAGTGTCTCCTACTTTAATGTGTAATTTCTGTTGCATAACTCAATTTTGTTTAAAGTACTTCAGGAGCAAGTGAAACCACTTTCATGTAATTATTTTCTCTTAACTCACGAGCAACCGGTCCAAAAATACGAGTACCTCTCATTTCACCTGCCTGATTTAAAATAACGCATGCGTTATCATCAAAGCGAATGTAGGAACCATCCGGACGGCGTACTTCTTTTCTTGTTCTCACAACTACTGCCTTGGCAACTGATCCTTTTTTGACAGCTCCAGAGGGCATTGCGCTCTTAACAGCAACTACAATTTTATCCCCAACCGAAGCATATCTTCTCTTGGTACCACCAAGCACCCGAATAACCAATACTTCTTTGGCTCCTGAATTGTCTGCCACTGCTAATCTTGATTCTGTTTGTATCATTACTAAAAATTATTTAGCTCTTTCGATAATTTCAACTAATCTCCAGTTCTTTGACTTACTCAAAGGACGTGTTTCCATGATTTTTACGGTATCACCGATATTACAATCATTGTTTTCATCATGGGCGACAAATTTGGTAGTTTTCTTTACGAACTTACCATACTTCGGGTGTTTTACTTTACGTTCTACAGAAACTACTATAGATTTCTGCATTTTATCGCTAGTAACAACTCCGATTCGCTCTTTTCTTAAATTACGCTTTTCCATTTCAAGCTCATTTCTAAATTAAACAAGCAACTAAGCCTGTGATTCACGTTTTGATAATTCAGTTTTCAATCTAGCGATTGATCTTCTGACATGACGTATTTGAATAGGATTCTCCATAGGCGCCACTTTGTGTGAAAGTTTCATTTTCACTAGTTGCTCAGAAAAGTCTGTGATTCTTTTCTTCACGTCTTCAACTGAAAGTTTTGTGATTTCTTGCTGCTTCATATTAATAACTATTTCTCTGGTATAACATAGTCGTTGCGAACAACGAACTTACATTTCACCGGTAACTTCTGAGCTGCCAAACGCATTGCTTCTTTAGCAATTTCATATGGAACGCCATCTGCCTCAAACATAATGCGTCCAGGCTTCACCACCGCTACCCAGTGACTTGGAGCACCTTTACCTTTACCCATCCTTACTTCAGCAGGTTTTGATGTAACAGGTTTATCTGGAAAAATACGAATCCACACTTTACCTTCCCTCTTCATGTAACGTGTAACGGCGATACGAGAAGCTTCGATTTGGCGTGATGTAATCCATCCAGGCTCCAATGTTTTTAGTCCGAATGAACCGAAAGCAATAGTACTCCCTCTTTGGGCAAGACCACGATTTCGACTCTTCTGAACTCTTCTAAATTTGGTTCTTTTTGGTTGTAACATTTCTTAAAATTTTACTTTCCTTTTTACTTTTTCTTTCTCTTAGCTCCCATTGGTTTGCGAGGTGCAGCTGATGCAGGGCCTGATTTCGCCGCATTAGTTGCCATTCCAACATTTGGAGAAAGATCGCGTTTCCCATACACTTCACCCTTACAAATCCAAACTTTGATGCCTAGACGACCGTAAGTTGTGTGAGCCTCGGAAACAGCATAATCGATGTCAGCTCTGAACGTATGTAACGGAGTACGTCCATCTTTGTACATCTCTGAACGAGCCATTTCTGCACCATTCAAACGTCCGGAAATTTTAACTTTAATCCCTTCTGCTCCCATGCGCATTGTACTCGCAATAGCCATTTTAATAGCACGTCTAAATGAAATACGTGCCTCTAATTGTTTAGCAATTCCATCTGCAACAAGTCGAGCATCCAATTCAGGACGTTTAACCTCAAAAATGTTGATTTGGATTTCCTTTTTGGTAATTTTCTTTAACTCCTCTTTCAGTTTGTCCACTTCTTGACCACCCTTTCCGATGATTACTCCTGGACGTGCTGTATTAATAGTTACAGTAACCAATTTCAATGTGCGTTCAATAATAATTTTGGCAATACTTGCTCTTGACAAACGAGCGCTCAAATACTTACGAATCTGATCGTCTTCGACAATTTTATCTCGATAGTTATCACCGCCATACCAGTTAGAATCCCAACCATGGATGAAACCAAGTCTATTACCAATTGGATTTGTTTTTTGTCCCATTTTCTCTTATTATTTTACACCATCAACAACAATGGTCACGTGATTTGATCTTTTTCTTATTCTATGTGCTCTACCTTGAGGAGCGGCTTGAATACGTTTAAGCATTGTTCCACCACCTACTTCGATAGACTTAACGACCAAAGTTTCTTCTTCAATACTTTTATCAGTATTCTTTTGTTCCCAATTCGCGATTGCTGATCGCAATAACTTTTCTAAAGGTCGAGAAGCAAACTTTGCGTTATGTTGCAGTATATTCAGAGCTTTGTTAACCTCAACTCCCCTTACAAGATCTGCAACCAATCTCATCTTTCTTGGAGCGATTGGCGATTCATTCAACTTTGCAAATGCAACTGAACGCTTCGCTTCTTTAATACTTTCAGCTCTTAATCTTTTTCTAGCACCCATGATTTTGCTATAATTAATTATCTTTTCTTATCCTTTTTATTACCTGCGTGGCCCCTGAAATTTCTTGTAGGAGAAAATTCTCCCAATTTGTGACCAACCATATTCTCTGTTACAAAAACAGGAATGAACTTGTTACCATTGTGCACAGCAAATGTTAAACCTACAAAGTCCGGCGTAATGGTTGATGCACGAGACCATGTTTTAATAACAGCTTTACTGTTTGATGCTTGAGCTTCATCAACTCTTTTCATCAATTTATAATGCACGAAAGGCGGTTTTTTCAACGAACGACTCATACCCTACTTATTTTTTCTTCTTTCAATGATGTACTTATCTGAATATTTCTTCTTAGATCTGGTTTTGTAACCTTTTGCCGGCATACCGTTTCTTGATCTCGGGTGACCTCCGGCATTTCTACCTTCACCACCTCCCATTGGGTGATCAACTGGGTTCATCACAACACCTCTAACTCTTGGTCTTCTACCCAACCATCTTGATCTACCTGCTTTTCCGGATACCACTAGGTTATGCTCTGAATTCGATACTGAACCAATCGTAGCCAAACAAGTTGTTAAAATCATTCTTGTTTCACCAGAAGGAAGCTTAATTATAGCATAACGTCCATCTCTTGCATTTAACTGTGCATACGTACCTGCACCTCTAGCAATAGCTCCACCTTTTCCTGGTTTCAATTCAATGTTATGAATTACTGTACCTAAAGGAACATCACTCAAATACATTGCATTTCCAACATTCGGTGTTGCATTTTTTCCAGAAACAACAGTATCTCCCACCTTCAATCCATTCGGTGCGATAATATACCTCTTCTCACCATCAGCGTAGAATAACAATGCAATGTGAGCTGTCCTGTTTGGATCGTATTCGATAGTTTTAACAGTTGCAGGTACATCCTGCTTATCTCTTTTAAAATCGATAATACGATACTTTTGTTTATGACCACCACCTATGTATCTCATGGTCATTCTACCATCATTATTTCGACCACCAGATTTTTTCTTACTTGCCACCAAACTCTTTTCAGGTCTGTTTGTGGTGATTTCAGAATAATCACTGTTGATCTTGTGTCTTTGCCCTGGAGTAATAGGCTTAAATTTTTTAAGACTCATTTGTCAACTGCTTAAAAATTATTAAATAAATCAATCGTTTCTCCTAATGCAACAGTAACAATAGCTTTCTTCCATTGCTTACTCGGTTGCTCAACGACACCTTTGTTTGTATACTTAACAGAGGATTTACCACCGCCATAATTCATTGTACGAACATCAGTAATACTAACGCCATACATCTTCTCGACAGCTTTTTTAATTTCTATTTTGTTTGCCGTACGATCAACAACAAATGAGAATCTGTTGAATTTTTCACTATTCGAAGTTGCTTTCTCGGTAATTATCGGCTTCTTAATTATTGTCTTCATCTAAAATTTAGTTTAGAATCTTTTCGATTAATTCAATTGAACTCTGCGAAAGGATTACCTTTTTCGCGTTTAGAACATCATAAGTATTAACGGAGTCAGCTGTTACGACTTTTACTCTATCAAGGTTACGAGATGACAAATAAACATTGTCATTTTGTTCACCTAAGATTAATAATACTTTTTGATTTTCAAGATTTAAAGCATTTATTAATGATTTAAAGTCTTTTGTTTTTGCCGCATTAAATTGCAAATCCTCTAATACCATTAAACCATCATTTTTTGCTTTATAGGAAAATGCAGACTTACGTGCTAATCGCTTTAACTTGACATTAAGTTTAAAACTATAATTTCTAGGTCTTGGTCCAAAAATTCTACCACCACCTACACGAGTTCCTGACTTAATATTTCCAGCACGGGCTCCGCCTGTTCCTTTTTGCTTTTTAATTTTCTTAGTTGAACCAGCTATTTCAGCTCTTTCTTTAGACTTGTGCGTACCTTGTCTTTTGTTTGCCAAGTGTTGCTTTACATCCAAATATATTGCATGATTGTTGGGCTCAATTCCGAAAACTGAATCTGAAAGTGTTACCTTATTCGAAGTAGCCTTTCCCTTTGAATCAAATACTTTTACTTCCATTACTTCACAATTGTTAAGGTTCCACCTTTAGGTCCAGGAACAGATCCTTTCACTATAATTAAATTCTTATCCGAAAGAACTCTAAGCACTTCAAGGTTTTCCATTACCACGCGCTTATTTCCCATTTGTCCAGCCATTCGCATTCCTTTGAATACCCTTGCAGGATAAGAACATGCACCTATCGAACCAGGCGCTCTTAAACGGTTATGCTGACCATGAGTTGATTGGCCCACACCACCAAAACCATGACGTCTTACGACACCTTGAAAACCTTTACCTTTAGATGTACCAACAACACTAACATATTCACCTTCTTCGAAAATGTTAGCTTCGATAGCATCACCTAGGTTCACGTTATCAAAACCTTTGAATTCAACTAATTTTGCTTTTGGAGAGGTATTCGCTTTTTTAAAGTGCCCTTTCAAAGCGTTTGGAGTATTTTTTTCTTTCTTGTCTCCATAACCCAACTGAACAGCCTCGTAACCATCTCTGTCTTGTGTCTTGATTTGTGTCACAACACAAGGACCAGCTTCTATCACCGTGCATGGTAAAGCTTTACCCTCGGCACTGTAGACACTAGTCATTCCGACTTTTTTACCAATAATCCCTGGCATAATTATACTATTAACTGATTAAACTTTTATTTCTACGTCAACACCACTTGGTAACTCCAAACGCATCAAAGCGTCAACAGTTTTAGAAGAAGAACTGTAAATATCCAAAAGCCTTTTGTACGAGCACAATTCAAACTGTTCTCTAGCCTTTTTATTTACGTGTGGCGACTTCAATACTGTATATATTCTTTTGTGAGTTGGTAAAGGTATTGGACCACTTACCACAGCACCTGTCGACTTTACAGTCTTTACAATCTTTTCAGCTGATTTATCAACTAAATTATGATCGTAAGATTTCAATTTTATTCTAATTTTCTGACTCATTTCTTTCAAAATTATGCTGTTACTTTTCCACTTGCTTTCACTACTTCATCTGCAATATTCTTAGGTGCTTCTGAATAGTGTGAGAACTCCATTGATGAACTTGCTCTTCCAGATGACAATGTTCTAAGTTGTGTAACATAGCCGAACATTTCAGATAAAGGCACATCAGCTTTAACCACTTTTGAACCTGCTCTATCATCCATTCCACGAATTACACCGCGACGTCTGTTCAAGTCACCAACGATATCACCCATATTTTCCTCTGGAGTAACAACTTCCATTTTCATGATAGGCTCAAGCAAGATTGGACGTGCATTTTTGAGCGCTGATCTGTAGGCCATTTTAGCACACAATTCAAACGACAAAGAATCTGAATCGACAGCGTGAAACGATCCATCAATCAACTCTACTTTCATTGCATCAACTGGGAATCCAGCCAAAACTCCATTCTTCATTGATTCTTTGAAGCCTTTTTCTACAGAAGGAATAAATTCTCTTGGAATATTACCACCTTTAATAGAATTAACGAATTCCAATCCAGTTTTTTCTACATTATCTTGTGGAGAAATTTTCACCACAATATCAGCAAATTTACCACGACCTCCGGATTGTTTTTTGTAAACTTCTCTGTGGTCAACATTTGCAGTAATGTTCTCTCTGTATGAAACTTGAGGAGCACCTTGGTTCACCTCAACCTTAAATTCTCTTCTCAAACGGTCAACAATAATTTCTAAGTGAAGCTCACCCATACCAGAAATAATGGTTTGACCTGTTTCCTCATCTGTATTAACTCTAAAAGTTGGATCTTCTTCAGCAAGTTTGGACAAACCAACTCCTAATTTATCTTGATCAGCTTGAGTTTTAGGCTCAATTGCGATTCCAATAACTGGATCAGGAAATTTCATTGATTCAAGAATAATCGGTGCGTTTTCAGCACACAAAGTATCTCCTGTTCTGATATCCTTAAAACCAACCAATGCACCTATGTCCCCAGCACCTAACTCATCAATTTGATTTTGTTTATTCGCGTGCATTTGGAAAATTCTCGAAATACGCTCTTTATTATTAGTACGTGTATTCAATACATATGATCCAGCCGGTAGTTTTCCAGAATAAGCTCTAGTAAAACACAATCTTCCAACAAAAGGGTCAGTAGCGATCTTAAATGCTAAACCAGCGAATGGCTCATCATAAGAAGGCTTACGGCTCACTTCCTCATCGGTTTTTGGATTTATACCAGTAATTGCTTCAATATCCATAGGTGAAGGCAAAATTTCCATCACCATGTCAAGCATCGCCTGAACTCCTTTATTTTTAAAAGACGAACCACACATCATCGGAACAACTTTTCCTGAAATTGTAGCTTCTCTAAGTGCATTTAAAATTTCACGCTCTGTTAAAGAATTTTCATCTTCAAAGAACTTTTCCATTAAAGTTTCGTCAAATTCAGCGACTGCCTCAAGTAATTCACTTCTTAATTGTCGTGCCTCATCAATAATATCCGCTGGAATTTCAACCTCTTGGAAAGTCATTCCTTGATCTGCATCATTCCAAACGATACCTCTCCAGTTAATTAAATCAACTACTCCTTTAAAGTTATCCTCCTCACCAATATTGATTTGAAGTGGTAGGGCGTGGCTACCTAACATTTCTTTAACCTGCTTACAAACAGCTAGGAAATCTGCACCTTGTCGGTCCATTTTGTTAACAAAACCAATTCGAGGAACATTATAATTATTCGCCAAACGCCAGTTTGTCTCAGATTGAGGTTCAACACCATCAACAGCCGAAAACAAAAACACCAAACCATCTAAAACTCTCAAAGAACGGTTCACCTCTACGGTAAAATCAACGTGTCCTGGGGTATCGATAATATTAATATGGTATTTATTTCCTCTGTAATTCCAATTTACTGTAGTCGCTGCTGAAGTAATAGTAATACCTCTTTCTTGCTCTTGCTCCATCCAGTCCATAGTGGCGCCTCCTTCATGAACCTCACCAATTTTGTGATTCACCCCAGAGTAATAAAGAATACGTTCAGTGGTGGTCGTTTTACCGGCATCAATGTGGGCAGCGATGCCGATGTTTCTTGTGAATTTAAGATCTCTTGCCATTGCTATTAAAATCTAAAATGTGAGAATGCTTTGTTTGCTTCTGCCATTCTTAATGTGTCTTCTTTTTTCTTGTAAGCTGCGCCTTCTTCTTTGGAAGCTGCTATTATTTCAGAAGCCAATTTTGCAGACATGGTTTTCTCATTACGCTTACGCGCATAACCGATTAACCATTTCATTGCCAAAGATGATTTCCTATCTTCTCTAACAGGTGTTGGTATTTGAAAAGTAGCACCTCCAACTCTTCGGCTTCTCACCTCTACACTTGGAGTAACATTTTCTAATGCCTTTTTAAAAACTTCTAAACCTTCTTGATCCTCTAACTTTTTGTCTACTATTTCAATAGCAGCATAAAATATTTTGAATGCCAAATTCTTTTTACCATCGTACATCAAGTTATTCACAAACTTGGTAACTTGTACATCGTTAAATTTAGGATCCGGTAAAATGGCAATTTTTTTCGCTTTTCTTCTTCTCATGACTTCAACGAATAATTATTATTTCTTCTTAGGTCTTTTAGTACCGTATTTCGAACGACGTTGAGTACGCCCTTCCACACCCGCAGTATCTTCAGCTCCGCGAACAATATGGTAACGAACTCCAGGTAAATCTTTTACCCTTCCTCCTCTAACTAATACTAAAGAGTGTT
>CANJNE010000022.1 GCA_947475275.1 Flavobacteriales bacterium
CGCATTTAATTTTCCAATATAAAGGTTCAAATCACCAATAATTGAACGAACAATCATCATTTTTCCTCCAATTGTTTCTGGAGATAAACAAAGTAAGACGTCAGATTTCTTAGAAATTTGAAAATATTCTAATGTTTTTCTGGCTGAAATAATCATTTTAGCCTTTTCAACCACTATATTTTTTGCTTTCCCTGTTGATCCAGATGTTTTTATTGTAATGAATGGTGAAGGGTTATTCCAATCTTCCAAAAACAAATTCACTTCTTTATTGAGCTCATTTTGATTAAATAATGCAATTAACTTCATTTTTAATTTTTTGGAATAGTTTTTGTTAATGGTCGAATCGTTATTTAAAAAATTTATTTGCGTTTTTTTAAGTACAATGTTATAATTAAATCGTTTAATGAACAAATATGAATTAAAATGAAAAAAACAGTTTTTTTTATAAGTTTAAGCCTTTTGTTTATATCATCTGCATTTAAATCAAACGATTCCAAAGAAAAGTATACAAACGCCACTACACAAGGAATAGATTTTTCTGGCTTAACTTTCGAAGAAGCAAAAACAAAAGCAATTGAAAATGATCAATTGATCTTTGTTGATGCATACACAACGTGGTGTGGTCCTTGCAAACAGATGGCAGCAACTTCTTTTAAAGATGAAGAAGTTAGTAGTTTGTTTAATGAAAAATTTATTAATCTTAAAATAGATTGTGAAGAGGAGAGCGAAGGAGCTCAGTTTGCAAAAGATTATAAAATAAAGGCATATCCTACGCTATTAATTATTAATGGCGAAGGGACGGTAGTTAAAAGGGTAATAGGATATCATACAGCGTCTGAGCTGATAAACCTAGCCAATTCTGTTGACTAACAAGTTAAATAAAAGCAAAAATGATCGAAAAAAGCTCCCTGCCATGGCGGGGAGCTTTTTTTTGTTTAGAAAGTTTTCAAGCAAAATCTTTTTGAAAGTAAAGCTATGGTGACCTTTCAATCAGTTTTAAGTTGGGTTAAATTCTAATAGATATGATAGTAGTGATTGTCATTTTTCAATAATTACCATTTTCAACTTTTCTTATTGCCAAATTTATGAGGTTACATTTGAATATATAATAAACTTCAATTTAGGAAAAGAACGGAGCAATGAAGAAGTAAAAAAATGAAAATTATCAAAGTCATGAAAAACAATCAGTATCCACTAAATATACCTTCGATATAGAAAATAATAAAGTAAATCGCTATATGATAGATTTTGTTACCGAATCTACTGAAATCGCAGAATATGAAATAAAAGATAATTGGTTCTTATATCTGAGTAAGCTTTAGAGTCAAATGCGGTAATGACGACAATGATGTTTAATAAAAATTCAATTTTATATTCCATAACTAAAGTTCATTTAGAAAAAGTGAACTATGATCTAACGAATTAAGATTATAATTACTGAGGGAAATAAAAGTATACTGTCAAATTGAATTAAAAAAAAAAAGGGTTGTCATATGACAACCCTTTGCAAAATATAAATGAATGATTATTTCTCTTTATCCATTTTTTCTTTCAATTCTGCTAAAGCATCCAAATCACCTAAAGTAGATTTTTCAGTATTTTGGTTAATAGCCTTTACAGCTTGAGAGGTTGATGAACCACCAGATTTCTTAGCGGAAGATTTTCCGGAAGTAGACTGACGATCTTCACCTTCTTCAAATGTACGTGTATGAGAAACGACAATTTTCTTTGCTTCTTTGTTGAATTCAATCACTTTAAATTCTAAAGTTTCTTCAACTTGAGCATTTGAACCATCCTCTTTCTTCAAATGTTTAGAAGGACAAATACCTTCAACACCGTATGGTAAAGCAACGATACCTGATTTGTCTTTATTTTCAATGATGGTACCAGTATGAACAGAACCTTCAGTGAAAACATTTTCAAAAACATCCCATGGATTTTCTTCCAATTGTTTATGACCTAAAGAAATTCTTCTGTTGTCTCTGTCAATTTCTAAAACTACAACTTCCATATCATCACCAACTTTACAGAATTCAGAAGGATGTTTGATTTTCTTTTGCCAAGATAGGTCTGAAATGTGAATCAATCCATCAACACCTTCTTCAAGTTCTACAAAAACACCAAAATTGGTGAAATTGCGAACTTTAGCATGATGCTTGGATCCAACTCCATATTTCACTTCAATATCAAACCAAGGATCTGGCATTAATTGTTTAATTCCAAGAGACATTTTACGCTCTTCACGATCCAAAGTAAGAATTACAGCTTCAACTGTATCACCAACGTTCATGAAATCTTGTGCAGATCTCAAATGCTGAGACCAGCTCATTTCAGAAACGTGAATTAATCCTTCTACTCCTGGAGCGATTTCAATGAACGCACCGTAGTCGGCCATAACTACAACTTTTCCAGAAACTTTATCGCCAACATTCAAGTTAGCATCTAAAGCATCCCATGGATGCGGTTGAAGTTGCTTTAATCCTAAAGCAATACGTTTTTTATCATCATCAAAATCAAGAATTACTACGTTTAATTTTTGATCTAACTCAACAATTTCTTCTGGGTGATTAACACGACCCCAAGAAAGGTCAGTAATGTGAATCAACCCATCTACACCTCCTAAGTCGATGAATACACCATAAGAAGTGATATTTTTAACCGTTCCTTCAAGAACCTGACCTTTTTCAAGTCCTGAAATAATTAGTTTTTTCTGTTCTTCTAATTCAGCTTCAATAAGCGCTTTGTGAGATACAACAACATTTCTGAATTCTTGGTTGATTTTTACAACTTTGAATTCCATGTTTTTACCAACGTAAACATCATAGTCTCTGATTGGTTTAACATCGATTTGAGATCCTGGTAAGAACGCTTCAATTCCAAATACGTCAACAATAAGTCCTCCTTTTGTACGACATTTAACATAACCTGTGATCACTTCACCTGTGCGTAAAACATCATTCACACGAATCCATGCTTTATGCATTCTTGCGGTTCTGTGAGACACAACCAATTGGCCTGTTTTGTCTTCTTGACACTCTACATAAACATCTACAGTGTCACCAACTTTCAAGTCAGAATTGTAACGAAATTCAGATGCAGCAACTACACCTTCAGATTTGTAACCAATATTAATGATTACTTCTTTTTTGGTTATCAAAACAACAGAACCTTCTACTACTTCTTTTTCATTAATTGAAGTAAGTGTTTGTTCATATTTGTCAGATAATTCGGAACGCTGGATTTTTGTATAACCATCTAATGCTAAAGCATCCCAATCGAATTCTGCAGCACCTTCTAGCTGCGTGTTTGTTTTTTTTGCCATTTGGCTTTTTTACTTGTATTTCGAATTCCTGGATATTCGAAAGAAATGAATACTTAACCTCTACCAGGATTGGCTCTTGATTTAAGGGCGCAAAGATAATATTTATTTCAATAGGAAAGAAGTGCGTAATAAAAAAAAAGAGCCCATATCGGACTCTTTTTTTTATTGTTACGGAGCTTATTTTTTCAAAGCATCCATTCTTTTTTTGTATTCTTCTGCTTTTACAGTATCTTCTAGGTTTCTGGAGATTTGCCATAAAAGAGTTAATACTTCCAAATCTTCTGTATTAATAGAAACATATTGATCTAAAGGAACAATTGCTCTTTTATATATTTCATTTGCTTCAGCTAGAAGTTTTTTGTAATCAGGGTGCTTGTAACCTAAAGTATTTGCGGAATCCTGAATGTTACCCGCCCATGAAACAAGAATTGCACCTAATTGATATAAGCTTTTTTCATATTTCGGGTCAAGCTCCAAAGATTTATTAAGTGCTTCTTCAGCTTTATCAAATTTGTTTGATTCAGAATAAATAGTTCCTATTACGTAGTACAAATCTTTATTATATGGATCTCCAGCAATTGCCTCATTTAAAGCAGCTTCAGCTCCGGCATTGTCACCCGATGCAATTTTATTATTAACCAATTCTTTAATAAGTCCTTGATCTAAAGGGAATTTTTTTCTTCCTTCCGTAACAATGTTTTCTGCTTCAGTTAAGTTTCCAGAAGCTCTGTAACAATATGAGACCATCGTGTAAATGTCCGGAGCGTTATAATTATAGTCAGCGCATTGTCTGTAAAGCTTAGCCGCATTAGTTAAATCACCGCTTTTTTCATAACAAAGCCCCGCGTTAAACATCGAAACAGTATCAATCTCTTCAATTGTGCCAGAGAGTTTCGCTCCTAATTCATACACTTCAGCCGCATCAGCATATTTTTGTTGTTCATAGCTCATATTTGCAGCAAGACCAAACAACGCTTTTTTGTTATCAATTGTTTCCTTTAGATCGGCTTTGTAGTTCTTATAAACTTTTCCTCCGATTGATTTACTAATTGAGTAACAATTTCCAAAAGCACTTACAGCCTCTTCCAAATATTTTTCGCTGATTTCCTCCAACATTACTGAGTCTTGAGCATAAGCCAACAAATAACCAAGATAAATCTCACCCTTATAAAAAAGAGTTTTAGGACTATTCTTGGTTTCGTCGTTTGAAGCTGCCTGATCGATGGAAAGTTTTGCATCAGTAATGCTTTTTTGGGCTTTAACGAAATCACCTGAGTACAAAGCAGTTTCATATGCTTGAAACTTTATTGCTGCATCTGTTTCAGCTGTTTTTTGAGAAAAGGATAGATTACAAAATGTAACTATTCCAAGAGTAAAGAGAATTCTCATTTTTATTTTTTTTAATGTTTACTTTTAATAGATTCAGAATTTTAATTATTCCACACCGCCGTCTTCAATATTCGTGCCGATGTCGTTATTATCGATGCTATTTTCACCATCTTCCTCTTCGTCTTCTTCGTCTGATCTAGGTACTCTGGCAATTGCTGCGATTTCAGAATTTCCTTTCAAGTTAATCAGTTTTACTCCTTGAGCTGCCCGACCCATTGTGCGGATAGTATCAATATGCATTCTAATGGTAATTCCAGATTTAGTGATAATCATTAAGTCCTCTTCATCTGTAACATTAAGTATGGATAACAAAGGTCCTGTTTTTTCGGTAATATTTAATGTTTTTACACCTTTACCTCCACGATTTGTAATTCTGTAAACAGGTTCTTTGTCTTCTGGATCGTTTAGGTAAGTTCGTTTTCCGTAACCTTTTTCTGATACCACTAAAATTGTAGAGAATACATCATCTACGCAAATCATTCCGACAACTTCATCTTTACCATCTGCTAAAGAAACACCACGAACGCCAGAAGCATTTCTACCCATAGGTCGAACGGTTGATTCGTTAAATCGAATTGCTCTTCCGGAACTTGTGGCTAAAACTATCTCATTGGAACCATTTGTCAATTTTGCTTCAAGTAATTCGTCATTATCACGAATAGTTATTGCATTAATACCATTTGACCTTGGACGAGAATATGCTTCAAGTGAAGTCTTTTTAATAACCCCATGTTTGGAACACATGATTATAAAGTTGTTTTCTACATATTCTTTATCAGTAAGATCCTGTACTTTAACATATGCCTTTACTTTATCATCTTGAGGAATGTTAATTAGGTTTTGAATTGCTCTACCTTTTGATGTTTTATTGCCTTCAGGAATTTCATAAACACGCATCCAGAAACAACGCCCTTTTTCTGTAAATACGAGAAGGTAGTTGTGGTTGGTTGCAACGAATAAATGTTCCAAGAAGTCTTTATCTCTTGTGGCAGAACCTTTAGATCCCATTCCACCACGATTTTGAACTTTATACTCGTTCAGACTCGTTCTTTTAATATAACCGGCGTGTGAAATCGTAATTACAACTTCCTCATCAGCGATAAGGTCTTCCATACGCATTTCGCTCGCCGCGTATTCTATTCGAGACCTTCTTTCGTCACCGTATTTCTCTTTAACTTCAATCAGTTCGTCTTTTATGATTTGCATCCTTCTTTCCTCGCGATCGAGAATGTCCTTAAGATCCGCTATCAACGTCATTAAATCATCATATTCTGCACGCAACTTATCTTGTTCAAGACCTGTGAGCTGACGCAATCTCATGTCAACAATGGCTCTTGTTTGAATTTCGGATAAACCAAATCTTGATGATAATTTTTCTCTTGCCTCATCAGGACTTGAGGAAGCCCGAATGATTTCAATTACTTCATCTATATTATCAGATGCAATAATTAATCCCTCTAGAATATGAGCTCTTTCCTCTGCCTTCCTAAGTTCATATTTTGTTCTCCTTACAACAACCTCATGTCTGAAATCAACGAAATTTGAAATCATTTCTTTCAAATTCAATAATTGAGGTCTTCCATCAACCAAACAAATGTTATTAACTGAAAATGAGGTTTGTAGTGCGGTATATTTATAAAGTTTGTTTAATACAACATTAGCAATAGCATCACGTTTAATTTCGTAAACGATTCGCATTCCATTTCTGTCCGATTCGTCACGTATATCAGAAATACCTTCAATTTTTTTATCATTTACCAATTCAGCAGTTTTCTTAATCATTTCTGCCTTATTGATTTGGTAGGGAATTTCAGTCACAATGATTTGTTCACGACCATTATGCTCCTCAATCTCTGCTTTTGCGCGCATTACAATCCTACCTCTTCCAGTAGTAAGTGCATCGCGGACTCCCTCATAACCGTATATTATTCCTCCGGTTGGGAAATCAGGTGCTTTGACATGCTTTAGTAATTCTTCTAATTCAATATCTTTATTGTCAACATATGCAATCGTGCCATCAATTACTTCAGATAAATTGTGAGGTGCCATATTTGTAGCCATACCTACAGCAATTCCCGAAGCACCATTTACCAATAGGTTTGGTATTTTTGTGGGCATTACCGTTGGTTCTTCAAGGCTATCATCGAAATTCGGCGCGAAATCAACTGTTTCTTTGTCCAAGTCGCTCAACATTTCTTCAGCGATTTTCCTCAATCTTGCCTCGGTGTATCGCATTGCAGCTGGGCTATCGCCATCTACAGAGCCAAAGTTACCTTGTCCATCTACAAGTGGATACCGAAGTGACCATGGTTGTGCCATACGAACCATCGTATCATAAACAGAGCTGTCACCATGAGGGTGATATTTACCTAAAACTTCCCCAACAATCCTAGCTGATTTCTTGTAGGGTCTATTCGAGAAAACGCCTAAATCTTGCATTCCGTATAGAACCCTTCTATGAACAGGTTTGAAACCATCTCTAACGTCAGGAAGCGCTCTTGATACAATTACCGACATCGAATAATCGATGTAGGCTGATTTCATTTCATCCTCTATGTTTATTTGAATTATTTTTTCACCGTCTGCCATAAGTTTTATTGAATTTTAAATCTTTGCTTTATGGTTTTAAAGCAAGATGTGAAATTAAGTAATTAGTACAGTTGAAAATTGGAGGCTTTATTCATTTTACTAACAAAAATCTGTGGAAAATTGACATTTTTCAGCAATTATTAACATTTTATTCGTTTTATATTTGTAAACTGCGAATAACTTTAAAGCGTTTGTGAAATTCATACATTTATGGAGGCTAAATTTTCACCCAGAGTTAAGGATGTAATAACATACAGTAGGGAAGAGGCTGTGAGGCTTGGTAATGATTATATTGGAGTGGAGCATCTTCTTTTAGGATTAATAAGAGAAGGCGATGGCACTGCAATAAAGTTACTAAGGGAGTTTAGTCTTGATCTAAGTCAGATTAAAAGTGAAATTGAAACAAATTTGAAAGTTAATTCATCCTTTCAGAAAGAATTTCCTTCGAATATCCCATTGGTTAAACAAGCGGAAAAGGTGTTGAAAACGACTTATTTAGAGTCAAAATTATTCAAGAGTTCAGTTATTGGAACAGAGCATTTATTGTTGTCAATATTGAAAGATGAAAATACTTACGCTTGCAGGCTACTTAATAAATATGGAATAATGTACGAGAATATAAAAGACGAATTAGAAGCAATGTTAGAAGAAAAAAACAATCCAAAAGCTGAATTTCCGGGGAATCAAGATGATGATTCTGGAGAACAATTTTCATCACAAAAAAAATCTGCAGATCCGAAATCCAAAACACCAGTTTTGGATAATTTCGGAAGGGATTTAACCAAAATGGCTGAAGCAGGTAAGTTAGATCCAATTGTTGGTCGTGAAAAAGAAATAGAAAGGGTAAGTCAAATTTTATCAAGACGTAAAAAAAACAACCCAATACTTATAGGTGAACCAGGGGTTGGTAAAAGTGCAATAGCTGAGGGTTTAGCTTTGAGAATTGTTCAAAGAAAGGTTTCAAGAGTATTGTTTAATAAAAGAATTGTTTCTTTGGATTTGGCATCATTAGTAGCTGGTACAAAATATCGTGGGCAGTTTGAAGAGCGAATGAAGGCAGTAATGCAGGAGATAGAAAAAAATCCTGATGTTATTCTCTTCATTGATGAGATTCATACTATAATTGGGGCCGGAGGTGCTAGTGGATCTCTTGATGCTTCGAATATGTTTAAGCCTGCATTAGCTAGAGGAGAGATGCAAGCAATTGGAGCAACAACTTTAGATGAATATCGTCAATACATTGAGAAAGATGGGGCTTTAGAAAGACGTTTTCAGAAAGTGCTTATTGAGCCTACTACAATCGATGAAACTATACAAATTCTAAATAATATTAAAGAACGATATGAGGATCATCATTCTGTGATTTTTACTCCAGAAGCGGTTTCGGCTTGTGTTAAGTTGACTGAGAGATATATAACGGACAGACATTTACCTGATAAGGCAATTGATGCACTTGATGAAGTTGGTTCGCGTGTTCATTTGAATAACATTAACGTACCCAAGGAAATTTTAGAATTAGAAGCTGATCTAGAGGCTTTAAAAGAACAAAAGAACGAAGTCATTAAATCTCAACAATACGAAAAAGCAGCAGAATTTAGGGATAATGAAAAAAAGCTAACTGAAAAGTTGGAATTGGAAAAAAAGAAATGGGAAGAAGATTCAAAGAATAATCGCGTAGTGGTAACAGAGGAGCATGTGGCTGAAGTTGTTTCTATGATGTGTGGAATCCCGGTAACTAGAGTTTCTCAAACAGAAACTGGAAAGTTGATGTTAATGGCCGACGAACTTAAAGGAAAGGTTGTTGGTCAAGATGAAGCAGTTTCTAAAGTTGTAAAAGCAATTCAAAGGAACCGTGCTGGATTAAAAGATCCCAATAAACCGATTGGTTCTTTCTTTTTCTTAGGTCCTACAGGGGTTGGGAAAACGCAACTTGCGAAAATTTTAGCCAAATATTTATTCGATACCGAAGATGCATTAATTCGTATTGATATGTCTGAATACATGGAGAAATTTTCTATTTCAAGATTGGTCGGTGCACCTCCGGGATATGTTGGTTACGAAGAAGGTGGGCAGTTAACCGAAAAAGTTAGAAGGAAACCTTATTCAATTATCCTGTTAGATGAAATTGAGAAGGCACATCCCGACGTGTTTAATTTGCTTTTGCAAGTTCTAGATGATGGTCATATGACAGATGGTTTGGGGCGAAAAATAGATTTTAAAAATACCATTTTAATAATGACGTCCAATATTGGTGCGCGTCAATTGGCTGATTTTGGTTCAGGTGTAGGATTTGGAACAAAAGCAAGAGAAGAATCGCGTGATGAAAACGCAAAAATAGTTATTCAGAATGCATTAAGAAAAGCCTTTTCTCCAGAGTTTTTGAATCGAATTGATGATATGATTTTATTTAAATCACTTGATCGTAATAGTATTCATAAAATTATAGATCTGGAGCTTGAGAAGTTGTATGGTCGCATTAACGATTTGGGTTATCAGATTGAAATGACTGAAAAAGCAAAGGATTTAATTGTTGAAAAAGGATACGATGAGAAATTTGGAGCAAGGCCTTTGAAACGTGCAATTCAAAAATATATTGAGGATCCGCTTGCAGAGGAAATTATTAAATCAACACTTCAGACTGGTGATAAAATTAAAATAGATTTGATTGAAGGACAAGAAGAGCTTGGCATCAAGATCGAAAAATCAAAATCTAAATCGAAGTCAAAAGAATAAATTAAAGGGCATTTTGCCCTTTTTGAATTTAAGAATATTGAAAAGTATATTTTACACAATTTGTTGTTTTGTATTGTTTTCTTGTGAAAACGATAAAGTTGCGCAGAAGACATACAAAACAGAGAATGTAATCGTATTGGTTATTGATGGCCCTCGTTATTCAGAGACATGGGGAGATGCCAATCATCAATATATTCCGAATATAGATTCTTTGTTAACGCCAAAAGGTGTAATGTACAGTTCGTTTTATAATAATGGTGTAACCTACACAACTCCTGGTCATACCTCTATTACGACGGGTATTTATCAAGCGATTGATAATTATGGAAATGAGTTACCTAAAAATCCTTCTTTTTTGCAGCAATGGTTAAAATATTCTAAGAAAAGTGCTAATTCTGCTTGGATAGTTGCAAGTAAAGATAAGTTGGAAGTTTTAGCGAATACGAATGATTTAAAATGGAAAAATTCCTTTATGCCATCGACAAACTGTGGGATAAACGGTTCGGGTATTGGAAGTGGTTATAGGGCAGATAGCTTGACGCATATTGAGGTCATTAATGTTATGAATACTTACCACCCAAATTTATTATTTGTAAATTACAAGGAACCGGATGCTTCGGGTCATGCTAACAATTGGCCTAATTATCTGAATGGAATTAAAGCATGCGATGAATATGTAAGACAAGTATGGGATTTTATCCAAAATGATCCCGTTTACAAAGACAAAACAACTTTATTCATAACAAATGATCACGGTCGACATCTTGATGGTGTGAACGATGGATTTATCTCTCATGGTGATAACTGCGAAGGTTGCAGACATATATTTTTATATGCCTTTGGTCCTGATTTTAAGCAAAATGTAATAGAATCCAAACCCAGGGAACTTATAGATATTAATGCGACAATACTTGAGATTTTAGGTCTTGATGAGCAGCTTTCTGATGGTGAGGTAATGACAGAGTTATTTCTAAATTGATTGATTTTTGAAAAAATCTATTGCTTTTCGAACTGATTTATACTTGTTTAATAATATTTCAGATTCTGAATAAGATAATTGGGTTTCATCCATTATCATTTTTACTCCACGATCGACAAGTTTATTGTTACTTAATTGCATATCAACCATTTTATTTCCTTTCACACGACCCATCTTGATCATAATCGTGGTGGAAATCATATTCAAAACTAATTTTTGAGCCGTACCTGATTTCATTCTTGTACTTCCGGTAACAAACTCAGGTCCAACAAGCGGTGTTATTGCAATATCTGCGTTAACAGCAAGTGGGCTTCCTGGATTGCATGAAATTCCTGCACAAAGCACTCCGTTTGCCTTTGCTTTTTCAATTGCACCGATAACATATGGTGTGGTTCCTGAAGCTGCGATTCCTACCAAGCTATCCTTATCATTTATATCGTAAGCCAATAAATCAGTCCATCCTTGTGCGGTGTCATCCTCGGCAAATTCTACCGCTCTGCGGATTGCATTGTCCCCTCCCGCGATTATTCCCACAACAATTCCGTGATCTATTCCAAAAGTAGGAGGGCATTCACTGGCGTCAACGATTCCTAAACGTCCGCTTGTCCCAGCGCCAATATAAAATAGGCGACCACCTTCTTTCATTTTTTGAACAACTTGGTCAACAAATTTTGTGATTTCAGGAATCACATTCTTTACGGCGATTGCAACTTTTTGATCTTCTGAATTAATACCTTCCAATAAGTCTAAAGTTGTCATTTCGTCCAAATTGGAATATTCAGATGTTGATTCAGTTATTTTTTTCATTTTATCAAACTAGGAATGCTTTCGACTCAAAATCATTCAATTCTATTTCCACACGTTCTTTTAGTGTTGTTGATAAGCTTAATCCAACAAAATCTGCTTTAATTGGATAGCGTCTATGGGTTCTGTCTACTAATGCAACTGTTTTAATCGATTTGGTGGGTCTTTCTAATATTTTGATAAGTGCGTATTGCATAGTTTTACCAGAGTTCAATACATCATCAACTATAAATATGAAGGCGTTTTTTAAGTCAGATTCTTTTAACCCCAAACTAATATCATGATTCCAAGGTTCCTCTTTGTCAACATTAATTTCAAAAACGATAACCTCTTGATTTGAGGAACTGCTGATAATGCCACCTAATTTTTTTGCTAAAAGGTATCCATTTCCACAAATTCCACCTATGTAAATAATAGGTTCTTCAAAGCAGTTTTCAATAATTTGATGACCCAGCCTATTTATCTTTTGCTGAATTTGAATATGATTTAAAATGATATTCATCGGCTTTTACACTAATCTTTATCCTTCAAATTTAAGCATCGAAAAGAACTAATTATGGTAAAAGTTAAAAATTAAGTTATTCACTATTAATGTTCAAAAGATGAATAAGTTTCCCTCCGATTACAATTAGCTTTTGGTTAATTTTGAACTCAATTTATGAGTTATATTCATTAATTGAAATTATACTATGCCAAGAGATACTTCCATTAAATCAGTTTTAATAATAGGTAGTGGCCCAATTGTAATCGGTCAAGCATGCGAATTCGATTATTCAGGGTCCCAAGCAGCGCGTTCATTGCGGGATGAAGGTATTGAAGTTACCTTAATCAATTCTAATCCAGCAACTATAATGACGGACAAAGTTGTTGCTGATAACATTTATCTTTTGCCATTAGAACCTGAAAGTATCATTCAAATCTTGAATACACATAAAATTGATGCGGTTTTGCCTACAATGGGAGGACAGACTGCTTTAAATTTATGCATCAAATGTGATGAGATGGGGATTTGGAGTGATCATGATGTTCGAATTATAGGTGTTGATATTAATGCAATTGAAATAACTGAAAATCGCGAGGCTTTTAGAGATTTGATGTTACAGATAGGAATTCCTATGGCTCCTCAGAAAACTGCCAAATCCTTTTTGGAGGGGAAAGAGATTGCTCAAGAATTTGGATTTCCACTTTGTATTAGACCATCCTACACCTTAGGTGGATCTGGGGCTTCAATTCTGCATGAGCCAAAGGAATTCGATAATTTATTGGAGAGAGGGCTTCAGTTGTCACCTATTCATGAGGTAATGATTGATAAAGCATTATTAGGCTGGAAGGAATATGAATTGGAATTATTGCGCGACAGTAATGATAATGTTGTGATTATTTGTTCTATCGAGAACTTTGATCCTATGGGTATTCATACGGGTGATTCCATTACCGTAGCCCCTGCAATGACATTATCGGATACAACATTCCAGAAGATGCGAGATATGGCTATTCTTATGATGAGATCTATCGGTAATTTTGCAGGAGGTTGTAATGTTCAGTTTGCTGTTTCTCCTGATGAAAAAGAGGATATTATTGCCATTGAAATCAATCCTAGAGTATCTCGATCTTCTGCTTTGGCATCAAAGGCAACGGGTTATCCTATTGCGAAAATTGCTTCTAAATTGGCAATCGGTTATTATTTGAATGAATTAGACAATCAAATCACAAAATCAACTTCAGCATTTTTTGAACCTACATTAGATTATGTTATCGTAAAGATTCCAAGATGGAATTTTAATAAATTCCCTGGTACAAATAGGCAACTTGGTTTGCAAATGAAATCAGTTGGAGAGGTTATGGGAATCGGGCGTTCTTTTCAGGAAGCGCTTCAAAAGGCTTGTCAGTCATTAGAAATAAATAGAAATGGTTTAGGAGCTGACGGAAGAGAACTGACCAATCAAGATGAAATTTTACACAGTTTAGAATTTGCCAGTTGGAACAGACTTTTTCATATATACGATGCAATTAAACTGGGAATTCCTTTCAAAAAAATTGTTGAAAAAACTAAAATTGATATTTGGTTTTTAAAACAGATTGAGGAATTGATCAAGTTGGAAAGAAGAATTGAGAAGTATTCTATTGAATCTATTCCAAAAGAACTTTTATTTGAAGCAAAACAAAAAGGCTATGCAGATCGACAGCTTGGCCATCTGATGCGTTGTTTGGAATCCGAGGTGCACAATAAACGAGTTGATTTTGGAATAAAACGTGTCTATAAATTGGTTGATACTTGTGCCGCTGAGTTTGAGGCAAAAACACCATACTATTATTCTACATTTGAATACGAAAATGAAAGTGTTGTAAGTGACAAAAAGAAGATTGTTGTTCTAGGTTCAGGGCCAAATAGAATAGGGCAGGGGATAGAGTTTGATTACAGTTGCGTTCATGGCGTTCTTGCTGCTAAAGAATGTGGTTATGAAACGATTATGATTAATTGTAATCCTGAAACCGTTTCAACAGATTTTGACACTGCGGACAAACTTTATTTTGAGCCAGTGTTTTGGGAACATATTTATGATATTATTTGTCATGAAAAGCCTGAAGGCGTAATCGTTCAGCTTGGTGGTCAAACCGCATTAAAATTAGCAGAGAAACTAGAGCGATATGGAATAAAGATAATTGGAACTAGTTTCGAGGCTTTGGATTTAGCAGAAGATCGGGGGAGATTTTCAAAAATGCTTGAAAAGAATGCCATACCTTTCCCTAAATATGGGGTAGTTGAAAGTGCTGAGCAAGCTTTAGAATTGGCAGATGAATTAGGATTTCCATTGTTGGTTAGGCCGTCTTACGTTTTGGGTGGTCAGAAAATGAAAATTGTTATCAATAAAGAAGAATTGGAACATCATGTAGTTGATATTATCAATGAAATGGGTAATAATCAAATTCTTTTGGATCATTTCTTAGGTGGTGCAATTGAGGCAGAGGCAGATGCTATTTGTGATGGTCAGAATGTTTACATTATTGGGATTATGCAGCATATCGAACCGGCTGGAATTCATTCAGGTGATTCTTATGCAGTTTTACCACCTTTCAATCTTGGTGATTTTGTCATGCAGCAAATTGAAGATATTACAAAGAAAATCGCTATTGAATTGCGCACAGTAGGTCTTATAAACATTCAATTCGCTATTAAGGACGATCAAGTTTATGTTATTGAAGCCAATCCTAGAGCTTCTAGAACAGTTCCGTTTATTGCCAAAGCATACGATGAACCGTATGTTAATTATGCAACTAAGGTAATGTTAGGAGAGAAGAAAGTTACAGATTTTAACTTTCAACCCAAAAAAAACGGTTACGCAATAAAAATCCCTGTCTTTTCATATGAAAAATTTCCTGATGTTAAAAAAGAGTTGGGTCCTGAAATGAAATCTACAGGTGAAGCAATACGATTTATTAAGAATTTGAAAGACCCCTTCTTTACAAAGATATATGCTGAGCGAAATATGCACCTTTCACGTTAATGCTGTTAACTCAAGTTTAATTGGTATAGTAAAAACGGTTTTAATCATCATTGGTTTGATGGTAGTTCTCCGCTTCATTGGTCAATTGATGATTGCAAAAAGAAATATTGAAGAGGAGCGGGAAATCAATAAAAGAGCCAATGAAATAGCAAATGAACGTCTTTATAAGCTAAGAAATTTTGGGAAAGTGAAAATTCATAAAAATTCAAATGATATCAATAAAAAAGGGACAAATTCTAATACAGAAGATGTCCCTTATGAAGAAATATAATCAAGTCTATTTTCCTTTTTCTTCAACAAATGCTTTAATGAACAATATTTGCATTTCATCTTGAATATTGGCAAAAACCGTAATACTCTTTTCTTGTTCCTTCAACTGACCAATTTTTGGATGGAATATTACTTCTATTTGATCGGACTTACCTGGTGGGATTGCGTTTTCAGGTTTTTTTGCTGTTGTGCATCCGCAACTCACGTCTACTTTGTCAATCTTCAGTGGTTGATTTCCAGTATTTGTAACCGTAAATACCGCTTTATTTTCAGAATCTTCTTTTACTTTTCCAAAATCAATAGTAGTCTTGTCAAAAGTCATAGTAGTCATACTGAACTCCTTAGATAATTTTTCTTTTTTGATTTTTTCCAGTTCCGCTTTTCTTGTGGCTTCATTTCCGTTATCTGCTGCTATAGCTGATACAACTTCGCCCTCTTGAGGTTTTAAGTTGGCGTCATTACTGCCACCGCATCCTGATAGAATTAAAATACTTGTAAAATTGATAATGCTTTTTTTCATAAACGATTCTTTATTTATTAAACACTACTTATCATTTTCATGAACCAAATTTTGCTTTTCATATTCTCCAGAAACAATAATCTCTATTGCCTTTTGAAGGATTTCATTTTCATCATTGTAAATTTGGTAAAATTCATTATATCCCCATATATTTTGAGCAATCAATGCTTTGAATCTTTTCTTAAGAAAAGGCTTTATTTCTTCAAGGTCACTTTCATTAATAGTTATTTCTTTATCTTCCTCTTTTATATATTGAGTGAATTCAGTAATTACATCCTCTTTGGAAGTGTAATTTTTATTGTACTCATTAAATGATGGGTATTCATTAAAAAGACTGTTCCTGTTTTTCTCTACATATGCCAAACTGAATGAATTGATTAAACCTCTTTGGTTTAATTCTCCAAATAAGTCATTAATTTTTGTAGTATCTAAAGGAACGAATACATCAGGCATTATGCCACCTCCACCATATACTGTTCTGTTTTTTAAAAGTGTAAAATAAAGCAATGAATCAGCAATTTTAATCGAGTCTTGATTAAGAAATTCTCCATTATCATAGCGTATGGTCAGGTCATTTTTATAGGCTTCAAGATCGTCATACGGTTTTTGGATAAAACGCCCGCTTGGCGTAAAGTACCTTGCTATAGTCAATCTTATTTGGGATCCATCGGTTAAGTCAATCGGTCTTTGAACCAATCCTTTTCCGTAGGTTCTTCTTCCAACGATTAATCCTCGATCCCAATCTTGAATGGCTCCAGATAAAATTTCACTCGCTGAAGCCGTGTATTCATCAGTCAATAAAATTAAAGAGCCTTTTTCCCAAAGTCCCTTTTTGTATGAGTTCAAATCATTTCTTGGTTGCGCCCTTCCTTCAGAATATACAATTAATTTACCATCTGTTAAAAATTCATCTGCTAATCTTTGTGAGGCATCTAGCAACCCACCTCCATTGTCTTGAAGATCAAAAATTAAATGCTTCATACCTTGGTCCTTTAATAATTTGAGGGCCTTTTGTACTTCTTCGCTTGTTGTTCGAGAGAAACTATTTAACTTGATATACCCAATGTCATTACTAACCATGTAAGATGCATCAACCGAAAAAATTGGAATATTATCACGAGTAATAATAAAATCAATATTCTTTAATGAACTTTTACGATTGATTTCAACTCGAACCTTCGTCCCGAGTTCTCCCATTAATTTTTCTCTTACATCACCACTTTTCATTCCAACACCAGCCACAGTAATCCCATCGACTTTTATAATTTTATCTCCTGCTTTAATACCTAATTTTTCAGAAGGTCCACCAGGGATTGTTGCTACCACAATAAAAGTGTCTTTCAGCATTTGATAGCGTACTCCGATGCCTACAAAACTTCCATTAATACTAGAATTAGCTTCATCAACCTCCTCTTTTGAAATATATGAAGAGTGCGGGTCTAATTGTTCGAGCATGGCGACAATTGCAGCGTCGGTCAATTCTTCCTTATCAACACTGTCAACGTACAAACGATTTATATAGGTCAGAATCTCATCAAATTTTTGAGAAGTACTGATTTTTGAAGGGTCTTCAAGTTGTGCAAAACACAGATTCGGCAGAATAAATAAAGAGAAAAGAAATGCTTTTTTCATAAAACAAGAATTGGAATATAAAATTAATGGAATTTATAGATTTCGTATTCAAATGAATGGAGCTAACGAATGAAATGAGCAAAAATTACTGCGAATAATCGAATATTTAATAAACAAGAGATTGTTGAATGATACTTCAATAAATCTGTATCATTAATAGTTATACTTTGTTACTTAGTAAAATCATTTTAGTGAACATGAAATCCTTTTTAGTTTTCACATTTTCTTTTGTATTTTTCTCTGGGTTTGGTCAAATCAAAGCATTTGATAAATTAGAGATGTGGTATTCTCAGCAGCATTACAAGACCGTTTATTCGAAATCAAAAAAATATATTAGTAATCCAGATTACAATTTTTCAAAAGTACCTCAACTTTATTACCTGATGAGTTCTTTGCAGCTTTCAAAAAATGCTTCTTGGTTAAAAAGGCATCCTGACGTTATTGAGAGTGGTATAAAGGCATTCAATGAAATTAAAAGTTCAGATAATGGTAAGAAAGTATTAGCGGCTCATATTTATGAATTGGCCTATTTAAAACTTGATTTAGACGCTTTTGTAGAAGATTTAATTCAAAAAGGAGATGCTGATTTATCTCAGAAATATTCAAATCTGATAAACTCATGTTTTATTGAATTACCAAATGCAGACGAGTTAGGTGAGGTTGATATTGTAGACCCAAATGAGAGTGAATTGTCGTCTGATTCTTATGCTTTACAAAGAATTGAAATTATTGACTTTGCCAAAAAACATATCGGTATACCATATGTTTGGGCAGGAACAGACACAACGGGTTTTGATTGTAGTGGCTTCACTGGCTATGTAATGAAAAATGCTGGTAAAACGGTTCCAAGAAGGGCAATAGATCAATATGGATCATCAACTAAGATAACAGAAAAAACAGCCAGAAGTGGTGATTTGGTATTTTTTGATAATGGATCTGGGATATCTCATGTAGGCATTGTAGTTTCTAATACGGGAGAAGAATTAACCATGATTCATGCGAGTTCCTCCAAGGGGATTATTGTCACAGATGTCAAGCAGTCAAGTTATTGGCTTCCCCGTTTATCTGGGTTTGGGACTTATCTGTATTGATATTTTTCACTAAAAGATAGTTGTAACTCATCATTAAGAATGCGATGGTGAAATTTACAGATGCAACTATTAGAATAATATCATACAGCAATAAATCATTGGAACTTATAATTAAATAATATTGCGTAATGATCAAGTTTCCAAGAATAAGAAACTGAACAAGCCTCGTAATTCTTGATGAAAATTTATTGGTAAAGCAAATGAGACTTATGAAAATAATCATGATTAATATAGAAACATTCAATTTCCATATTTCCTCAAAAAAATCTACGTTATTGAACTCAAATGCTAATAAGGTTAGATTGGCAACATTGAGAAAACTAATTAGACCGTATAAAAAGATTGATGATTTCCTACTCAAAATAACACCAATAAATTGAGCCATTCCAATGAGCGAAAACAAGGTTAGAGAAGAATATGGAAAAAGATTATTATTCCAGGCCAATTGATAAATACAAAAAGAAAATGTTGCCAATATTCCTATAGCTCCGATAAGATTAGAAATATTAATAAACGATCGCATTAATTTTCATTTTTTTCAAACCGTCTTGATTTTTCTGCGGCACAAATCAAATTCCACAAGGCTCTTGCTCCTACATTGGCGTCCCAATCATTTTCTCCTGGAGCTACCTCATTCAAATCAAACCCTATAATTTTCTTTCCTGCACTAACACATTTGAAAATGAGATAATTAATTTCTTCTAATTTAAAACCTCCAGCTACTGGAGTACCTGTATTAGGACAAAGTTCAGGACAAAGTCCGTCTATATCGAATGAAATATAAATGAAATCAGGTAAATGAGATATAATTTCATCTACAATATCATTCCATGATTTACCATTAAACAATTTATTTTTAATGTCCCAATCGAAGAATGTTTTTAACCTATCATTTGATTCAATTATATCAACCTCACTTTGTGCGATATCTCTAATTCCAACCTGAACAAGCTTTGAAACATTTTTGCAAGATCCAAGCACATTAAACATTATGCTCGCATGAGACTGATCGAATCCTTCATAGGTGTCTCTTAGGTCTGCATGTGCGTCAATTTGAAGAATTCCGAAAGAATTGTAATTGTCATTCAAAGCTTCAATAAGACCGAGTGGGGTAGAGTGCTCCCCGCCTAAAACAGCAACTATTCTACCTTGCTTAATTAGATTTGAAGCCCTTTCTTTAAGGTTGTTTTTTAATGCGGTTTGAGTTGAATTGATGTCTTTGACATTTTCTAATAAAATTTCATTGTCATTCAATTCTTGACCACTTTCCAGATAATTAATATATTCTGCTGATTTAAGACAAAGCTTATCATTGATATCGATCCATTCCTTTGAAATTGGAGTCATAAAAACCTTCGTTTTGTATGCTTCAGTAAGTAAAGGGTGATAAAAATCCAATTGAACAGAAGCGTCTAAAATGGCTTGCGGGCCTCTGCTAGTGCCTTTTCCATAGGAAGCTGTTACATCCCAAGGAACGGGGATTATGACAATATCAGCGTCATTTTCTTCAACTGGAAATCCGAAAATATTACCGTTGGCGATACCAACACCATTAGGATCAAAACTCATTTTACTTGACTAGGATACTTTTAACGAAATTTGGAGTTGCAAAACTTCCCTTGTGAACATCAGTATTGTAATAACGTAAGCCATTAGAATTGACAAAGGCATCAATCGCTGCTTCCATTTGAATGTTTTTTGGGTGATTTGCATTTTTTAATCCGTATTGAAAACTCCACATTCCAGTTGGGTAAGTTGGAACGAAGAAAAGTGAAACAGGAGCATTTTCTTTACCGAAAATGGATTGCAATGTATGATTCAATTCACGAAAAGCCTTTTCATTAAATTTTGGTGATTCACCTTGAGCTACCAATATACCACCATCTTTAAGACAATTGTAACAATTGGTGTAAAATTCAACTGAAAAAAGTCCCTCGGCAGGACCAACAGGATCTGAACCGTCAATGATAATAATATCGTAACTATTTGGAACCGCATTTTTAATAAATGCAATGCCATCATTAACATGGAGTTCTAATTTAGGATTGTCGAAGGCGCTGGCAATTTGAGGTAAATGTTCTTTACAAGCTTCAATTACTTCGCCATCGATTTCAACCATAGTAACTTTTTCAACACTTTCATGCTTTAATATTTCGCGCACCGTGCCACCGTCACCACCTCCAATAACTAAAATATTTTTTGGATTTCCATGCGTGAAAATTGATGGATGGGAAATCATTTCATGATAATGGAACTCATCTTCGATGGTCGTCATAACCATATCATCCAGTGCGAGCATTTTACCATATTTATAAGATTCCAAAATACGAACCCTTTGGAATGGTGATTGAACATCGTGAAAGACTTCACCTGTAAATCTCAAGCTTAGCGCTTGGTTTTCATCTTTATCTGTGAACCAAACATTTCTGGTAAAGAAATCAGGATTTCTCCATTCGCCAGCTTTTTGTCTCATTGTAGACATGTCGAAATCATTCCTAGTTAGCAAATTGACTGACCCTCGTTTCATTTCAATAGCAGAATAACTTTGAGATTTGAAGCATTCTTTTAAATGATCGAATGAAATCCAAGCATCCATTTCGCCACATGTAAATAAATCAACCGCCGCATAACCATATTCTGGCCAAGTATGTATGGCTAGATGGCTTTCTTGAATTACAACCACCCCAGAAACACCCCATGGTGAGAAATGGTGAAAAGTTGAATTGATTACTGTGGCTCCTGCCTTTTGCGCTGCAGCTACCATGTCACGCTCAATTCCTGCAACATCGTTCATTATGTGTGGGTCACAATTCATGAACTCTACTAAAATGTGATTTCCTAATGCTATACTCATTATAATTTTGAAAAATGATGTGCAAATTTAGTTTATTAAAATCAATTCATTATCTCAAATTCTTTAGTTTTTTTAAGTTATTCTATGTGTAATGAATAGTTAATAGTTGCGAAAAACATATGTCTCAATATGGGAATTAATTCTTAAAAATGGAATAATTCTCAATTTTGAAATATTTAAAATGTTGATATACAGGTGTTTAATATTTGGTATATTATTTTCGACAAGTTAATTGATTATCGTAGAGTGGTTTCATGATTAATCAGGTTAGGTAATAGCCAAAAGGAACGGTCATCCGTTCCTTTTGTTTTATTTATTAATTTATTTCCTCTTCGGCAAGAAGAGGTTTCCGGAAAACTATTTTACCATCAAAAATATCCATTACAACATTTTTTGATTTATCAATTTTTCCACTCAGTAAGGATTTTGATAATTCATTTAATACTTCCCTTTGGATGATACGTTTAACGGGTCTGGCGCCATAGAAAGGGTCATATCCCATTTCGGCTATCCAATTAAATGCTTCATCTTTTATAATCAGATGGATTCCTTTTGGCGCTAAAGTTCTTTTAAGTAGATTAAGTTGTATTTCTACTATTTGTTTGATCTGATTCTTTTTTAGAGGGAGAAAAAGAAGGGTTTCATCAATTCTATTCAAAAACTCAGGTCTAATGATTTTTTTTAGCAATTCATTAATTTCAATTTTTGTTCGAATCGCTATATTTTCCCATTCCTTTTCATTAGAATTTTCAAAATTTTCTTGAATCAGATTAGAGCCTAAGTTTGAAGTCATAATGATTATCGTGTTTTTAAAGTTCACAATCCTTCCTTTGTTGTCAGTAAGGCGCCCATCGTCAAGAACTTGTAGCAAGATATTGAATACGTCGGGATGCGCTTTTTCAATTTCATCCAAAAGGACAATTGAATAAGGTTTTCTTCTGACGGCTTCAGTTAATTGTCCACCTTCTTCGTAACCCACATATCCTGGAGGCGCTCCCACAAGACGAGACACGGAATGTTTTTCCTGGTATTCACTCATGTCAATTCTCGTCATGGCATTTTCATCGTTAAACAAGAATTCTGCTAAAGCTTTTGCTAATTCTGTTTTTCCAACTCCAGTTGAACCTAGAAAAATAAAGGAACCGATTGGTTTTTTTGCGTCTTGCAGTCCCGCTCGAGATCTACGAATAGCATCAGAAACAGCTTGAACGGCTTCAGTTTGACCAACTACTCTTTGGCCTATTTCTTCTTCCATTCTCATCAATTTACTGATTTCACTTTCAATCATTTTAGAAACGGGTATCCCAGTCCATTTGGATACTACTTCCGCAATTTCTTCGGCGTCAACTTCTTCTTTAATAAGTTTTGATTTTTCTTGAATATATGAAAGTTCAATTTTAAGATTTTCAAGTTGTTCCTCACACGTCTTAATTTTTCCATATCGGATTTCGGCTACTTTCCCATAGTCCCCAATTTTCTCAGCTTGTTCCGCTTCGATTTTAAGTTGTTCAATTTTTTCTTTTTCATTTTGGATATTATCTACCAATTGCCTCTCTGATTGCCATTTCGCTTTCAATGCATCTCGTTTCTCGTTTAATTCGGCTAGCTCTTTATTAAGAGAAATAATTGTATTTTGATCATTTTCTCTAATTAGCGCTGCCTTTTCAATTTCTAATTGTAAAATTTTGCGTTCTAATTCATCTAATTCTTCAGGTTTAGAATTGATTTCCATTCTTAATTTTGAGGCAGCTTCATCAATCAGATCAATTGCCTTGTCTGGTAAATGACGGTCTGAAATGTATCTTTGAGATAATTCAACAGCACTAATAATTGCTGCGTCTTTAATCAATACTTTGTGATGATTTTCATATTTTTCTTTGATGCCCCGAAGTATCGATATAGCATCTTCTTGACTAGGTTCATCTACCAATACTGTCTGGAATCTTCTTACTAAAGCTTTATCTTTTTCAAAATATTTTTGATATTCGTTAAGTGTTGTGGCTCCGACCGCTCTTAATTCCCCTCTAGCCAAGGCAGGTTTTAAGATATTAGCGGCATCCATAGCACCTTCACCGCCGCCACCAGCACCAACTAGCGTGTGTATTTCATCAATAAAAAGAATAATTTCTCCGTCGGCATGCACCACTTCTTTAACAACACTTTTTAAACGTTCTTCAAATTCACCTTTATATTTAGCTCCTGCAATTAATGCTCCCATATCAAGTGCGTAAACAATTTTTGACTTTAAATTTTCTGGCACATCACCATCAATAATCCTATGCGCTAAACCTTCTGCAATAGCTGTTTTTCCCACACCGGGTTCTCCAATCAAAATAGGATTGTTTTTTGTTCTTCGACTCAGTATTTGCAGTACCCTTCTAATTTCATCATCGCGTCCAATAACAGGATCTAACTTACCCGATTTGGCCATTTCGTTTAAATTTTTAGCATATTTTTCCAAGGATTGATAATTACTTTCTTGCGTATTTGAAGTGACTTTGTCTCCTTTTCTCAAATCCATAATAACTTTTATTAATTTATCTTTGGTAATTCCATTATCCTTTAAAATTGAACCGATACTGTCCTTAGCATTCGTTAAACCAAGAAATAGCATTTCAATGGAGACATACGAGTCGCCTAAAATTTTTAAATCGTTCAAACATCCATTTAGTATGCTTTGAAGTTCGGAGGAAATATAAATTGTTCCCCCCTCAACCTTAGTGTAACTATTGATAATTTGATCAACCGCCTTTTGAAATATTACTCTGTTTACGTTAAATTTTCCTAAAATGTAATTAGAAACATCTTCATCAGTAATAAGTATTGCTTTTAATAGATGCCCAGTGTTAATGCTTTGTTGATTCAAAGAAGCGGTTAGGTTTCTCGCACTGTTAAATGTTTCTTGAGCCTTTAATGTGAATTTATTGAAGTCCATATGTTGTAAAATTTGGTTGTTGGTTTTCTGTCAAACCAATTGCCAATTTGAATCTAAATTGTGAAGGCTGAAAAAATGGCACTCAACTGTTAAATTAACTGCCTTTCTGGCATGTTTAAATGTTATTAACAAGAAAAAATGGCTTATTAACATTAGACTTGTAACATTAAAAATGAACTGCCGTAATACTTCTTGCCTTAAAAGATCCGTATTATGAAAAAATTGATTTTACCATTCGGTTTATTCTTCTTTCTCAATGTTCATGCAATTGAGGAGTTTTCAAATTCCAAAAAAGAATATGTTACCACATGGAGTGACATTGCCGTTGAGCAAATGATGTTGTATAAAATTCCTGCAAGCATAACCCTGGCACAAGGAATTTTGGAATCAGGATCTGGGACATCAAAGTTGGCTTCAGAAGGGAATAATCATTTTGGGATAAAATGTCATGGTTGGACTGGTAAAGCAATGTATCTAGATGATGATGAAAAAGGCGAATGTTTCAGGGTTTATGATAGTGCAAAAGAATCTTATGAAGATCATAGTAAATTCTTGACAGACAATAAAAGGTACAATACTTTATTTGAATTAGATATAACGGATTACTCTTCATGGGCGACAGGTTTGAAGTCGGCAGGTTACGCTACAAATCCCAAATATGCTGATCAAATCATTGCACTTATAGAAGAAATGGATTTATCAACTTATGATAAGCAATCGGGGTCAAGTTTAGCTTCACTTGATGTTTTAATTGAAGATCTTGAAACTTCAAATAATATGAAGCACACAGTATTGATAAAAGAAAATAAGGTAAAGTATGTTATTGTAAGAAAAGGTGATACATTTTACCGTTTAGCAAAAGAATTCGGAATTGGTCTATGGCAGTTGTATAAATATAATGACTTTGATCAGGATAAAGATGTTCTGGAAGTTGGTGATATCGTATATATTTATCCAAAAAGAAAATGGTCTAAAAAGAAGTTTGTTGAAACGACATCTGAGTTGACGTTGCGCGAATTTTCACAACAAGAGGCAATTAATTTAAAGAAATTAATGAAGATCAATGAGATTACAAATCCTGATGAAAAATTAGTAATAGGAGAGAAGATAATCCTCAGATAATTTTGCATTGCTGAGGCAGTTTAAGTTTGTTGTTGTTTATTGAAGGGGCTCAATTGAGCTCTTTCTTTTTTCTTAAATTTGTTTTTTGTGTTTTGAATGAAACCTTCGTTAGAACTTTTCAAGTTAATAAAATCGCTTACAAAATCTGAGAAACGATTTTTCAAGTTATTGTCATCACTTCAGGAAGGCGATAAAAATTATTTAAAAATATTCGATTACATAGATGTTCATGAAGAATATAACGAGGAGGAGCTTAAAAAACATTTTAAAAAAGAGGTATTTGTAAAACATCTTCCATCTGAAAAAAACCAATTGTATAAATTAATTCTTAAAAGTTTAAGAGCTTTTCATTCTGAAGAAACTGTAAGTAGCATTTTAAAACTTGAATTACAGAATGTTGAAAATTTATATAACAAAGCACTCTTTAAGGAATGTGAAAAGTTTCTTCAAAGAGCGAAATGTATAGCCAAAGAGTATGAAGAATTTTACTACTGGTTTGAATTTTTGTCATGGGAAAAACGACTTTTAGAAAATGCATATGAATCTGGAGTATTCACAAAAGATTTGGATAAACTTATAGAAGAAGAGGAGGATGTTATTGCAAAGTTGAGAAATCTGGCTGAATATCAGATCATATATTCCAAAATAGATAAAGTCTTCAGGAGCGGAGGATTTACAAGATCCAAAAAAGAACGTGAGGTAATTGAGGAAATTGCAAACTACCATCTTATAAAAGGTAAAGATACTGCGTTATCGGTAAAGGCATCATCAATGTGCTATTATATTAAAGGGTTATGTGCGGCATCACAAAGGGATTATAATTTAAGCTTTACTTTTTTTAACAAAACGAAGGAAATTTTTGATAAAAACACCAAGATTAAAAACGAGCTAGGTCAACGTTATGTAATGACTATGTCTCATTTATTGAGGTGTCATATCGAGGTTTATAATTTTGAAAGTGCGCAATTGGTTATTGATGAAATGCGTGATTTAGAGGGTAAAAAA
>CANJNE010000023.1 GCA_947475275.1 Flavobacteriales bacterium
AAATTCAACATAAAACGATAAGCTTCATCGTAATCATTTTCAATAATACCTTCGAGAATAGCTTCCTTTATTTGGGATTTTATTTTTCCAATTTCATTACATGGCCCTATACCGAATGTTTCCATAACCAATTCACCTGAAATTGGGGGTTGAAAGTTTCGTATACGGTCTTTTTCCTCAACAAGAAGGAGTTTCTCCTTTACCTTCTTAAAGTTTTCCCGATAGCGCTTTACTTTAAACTCATTTTTAGAGGTAATGTCAGCATTACATAATATCATTAGATCTTCAATATCATCACCAGCCTCGCTTAAAAGTCGGCGAATTGCAGAATCGGTTACTGAGCCTTTTACTAATGCTATGGGACGTAGGTGAAGCCGAACCAATTTTTGAACATATTTCATTTTATGATCCAAGGGTAATTTGAGTCGGGCAAATATCTTGGGTGTCATTCTCGCGCCAACTTCTTCGTGGCTATGAAAGGTCCAACCCGTGCTAGGATCAAACTTTTTTGTAGCAGGTTTAGCGATATCATGCATTATAGCGCCCCACCTCAACCATAGATTATTACTTTCCTTTGCCACATTGTCTAAAACTTCCAATGTATGGTAGAAATTATCTTTATGTGTCTTGTTTTCTTTTGTCTCAACTCCCTGTAAGTTAACCATTTCAGGAAAAAAATGATGTAAAAGTTTTGTTGAAAACAGAAGATTAAAACCTCTGGAAGGTGTTTCACTTAAGATGATTTTATTGCATTCATCTAAAATACGTTCCCTAGATATTATCGACAATCGATCGGCATTGTCATAAATAGCTTGTAAGCTCTTTGCTTCAATTTTGAAATTGAGTTGCGTTGCAAATCGAATGGCGCGCATCATGCGAAGCGGATCATCACTATAGGTTGTATTTGGGTCGAGTGGCGTGCGGATGATTCCTTTTTCAAGATCACTCAAACCATTAAATGGATCTACAAGCTCTCCGAATTTAGATTTATTTAAATGAAGTGCCAAGGCATTTATTGTAAAGTCTCTGCGATTTTGATCGTCTCGTAAAGAACCATTTTCAACTATGGGTTTTCTAGAATCATGACGGTAAGATTCTTTTCGCGCGCCAACAAATTCAACATCCAAATCCTTGTATTTGAAGTGTGCTGTACCGAAATTGTGAAACAGCGAAACCTTTTTCACCTTCAACTTATTGGCGCTCGCTTCAGCCAGTTGTAAGCCATTTCCAACTACAACAATATCTATGTCTTTAGAAGGTCTTCCAAGAATTAAATCACGAACAAATCCACCGATAACATAGGCCTCTAAACCTTGTTCGGTAACTATCTCTGAAACTACCTTGAAAACGGGATGCTTTAAGGATTGAGAATAATTTGAATTCATGTCCGTCAAAGATAGTTACAATTTTTATGTGTCTAATTTGGTTTTATAAGTTGAGATTTATTTCCGAAGGACTTGAACGCTTCCGTCTAAGCCTATTTTGATAATTTGCGATGGTTGACTCATTTGCTCATCTTTTCGTTGAATAAGAATGTTTTCAACTGATTTTTTGATTTTAATATTGATGTCAGAATAATTTTTAGGACTTTTTTCGCCTGAGAAATTTGCTGAAGTACTCACAATTGGTTTTTTTAGTTTTCGGATCAATTCCAGACATGTTTTGTCTTTTGGAATTCTAATCCCAACACTTCCATCATTGGCCATGACTGCCGGAGCAAGATATTTAGCGTTTGGATAAATTATAGTCAAAGGAGCAGTCGAAAGATCAATGAGGTCATAGCAAATTGCATGAAATTCGGGAACATATTTCTCAAGCATTTGAATACTATCCATTAGAACAATAAAGCTCTTTTTTATCGGTCGATTTTTTATTTCAAGTACTTTTTGACATGCTTCCTCATTGGTTGCATCGCATCCAAGCCCCCAAATGGTATCAGTAGGGTATAAAATTGTTTCTCCGCTTTGAAGCGCTTCAATGAGTTCCTTGTTTACTTCAAAAAATTCTTTATTCATCATTTCCTAATAAATCTGGTCGTCGCGCTTTGGTTCTTTTCAATGCCTGTTCTTCTCGCCAAAGTTCTATTTTATTGAAATCTCCTGAAAGCAATACTTCAGGCACTTTCCATCCTCTGAATTCAGGAGGTCGAGTGTAAACTGGAGGAGAAAGTAAATTGTCTTGAAAACTATCGGTTAAAGCTGAAGTTTCATCATTAAGAACACCAGGAATTAATCTTCCAATAGCATCAACCAAAACTGCTGCCGCCAATTCTCCACCAGAAAGGACATAAGAACCAATTGAAATTTCTCGAGTTATATAGTGTTCGCGTATTCTTTCATCTACTCCTTTATAATGTCCACAAAGAATGATGATATTTCCCTTTAAAGAAATTTGGTTGCAAATATTTTGATCCAAAACCTCTCCATCAGGTGTCATGTAAATGATCTCATCATATTCACGTTCACCTTTGAGTTGGTCTATTAGTAGTGCGATCGGCTCCACCGCCATTACCATTCCAGCACCTCCACCATATTGGTAATCGTCTACATTTTTATGTTTGTTGGTAGCGTAATCTCTGATATTATGTAGGTGAATATCTAAAATACCTTTGTCCTTAGCACGTTGTAAAATTGAAGCTGAAAAAGGACTTTCCAAAAGTTGGGGTAAAAGTGTGAGAATATCTATTCGCATAGGGCAAAATTACATAAAATTGATAGCTTATCTGGGAAATTAGTTAAGATTAAAGATTGATTTTAGGGGCCAATTGATACCTTCGTATAATGAGAACGATTTCATTGAATTTAACATTACTACTTCAGCTATCAATTACCCCATTGTTTTTGATTTTCTCTAAAAGGACATTAGCACAATGGGATGGAAATACAACGCCAACCTATACTGAGCTCATAGAAATTTATGAGAAATTCGACAATGATTATAAGGAGATTGAACTATACGAAATGGGAACATCCGATTATGGATTACCGATTTACTGCTGCATCATCAATGGTGCTAGAGATTCATTGAAATCATTTGTAAAGGCAAGAAATTCCACAACGGTTTTGATCAACAATGCTATTCATGCAGGCGAACCCGACGGTGTAAATGCTTGTATTCTCTGGATTGAAAAATGGATAAAAGAAGGCAAACCATTAAAGAATTTACCCGTAATTGCTATTATTCCTGCTTACAATGTTGGTGGAATGATGAATAGAAATTCTTATAGTCGAGCCAATCAAAATGGACCAGACGAATATGGTTTTCGTGGAAATGCTCAAAATCTTGATTTAAATAGAGATTTTATAAAAGCGGACGCTCAAAATACGGCTACTTTCTGTAAAATTTTCCAAGCTCTTGATCCAGATGTTTTCGTTGATACGCATGTTTCGAATGGCGCAGATTATCAATACACACTTACCTATATTTCTTCAATGAAAGAAAGACTTGCCCCATCCGTCAAAAATATCACCTACGACCAATGCATCCCTTTTTTGGATAGCACCTTGAAAAAACGAAATTGGGATCTTTTTCCTTATGTTGAATTACTTGGTGATACTCCTGAGCAAGGTATTCATGCATTCAATGATCTTCCGCGATACGCCATGGGATATGCGTCTTTATTCAATACAATAAGTTTTACAGTTGAAACACATATGCTTAAACCTTTTCCGCAGCGTGTTCTAGCTACTTTAGATTTTTTAGATGTCCTTTTTGACTATACCAACCAACATGCGTTCGAAATTGAAGAAGCTCGCAAAGAAGCATTTCAAGTGCAATTAGATCAAAATTATTTCAAATACAATTTTCAATTAGACAGTATTCGTGATTCAATTCTATTCAAAGGGTATGAATTCAGTAATCCAATCAGCAAAATTACTGGTCAATCCAGATTAAAATACCATACAGATAGACCTTATCAGAAGTGGATTCCACATAGAAATGCTTATACGTCTGCGGATAGCTTGGAAATTCCAGATTATTTTGTTGTTGGCTCGCAATGTCAGGATATAATCGCATTATTAAAATTGAATGCTATTGAATACACGACAATTAAAAAATCAGATGTTTTAGGTGTGAAAGGTCAGAAAATAAATGAATTTGAAAGTATAGGCAAACCTTACGAAGGGCATTTTTACCATTCAAAGGTTGATGTGGATATAATAGCAGATACGATTAGTTTGAAGCAAGGAGATATCATCATTTCAACCAAGCAAAAAGGAAGGCAGTTTTTATTGTCCACACTCTTGCCTCAAGCGGAGGATAGTTATTTTCGGTGGAATTATTTTGACAGCTATTTACAGCAGAAAGAGTATTTTTCGGCATATGTATTTGAGGATAGGGCAATTGAAATTCTTGAACAAAATCCTGACATCAACGAATCTTTGGAAACATTAAAGTTATCAGATGAATCATTTCGAAACTCGCCGTCAAAACAATTGGAGTTCATTTACAAAAACTCACCGCATTATGAAAATTCACACAATATTCTTCCAATTTACTTTTATTTTGATAAACCCTAATATGAGTTGATTTGGTTTCAATAGAAAGAAATTTGTTGTTGAATGCTGTGTGTACAATAGTTAAATCCGACGGAAGTGTTCATCAAAAAGAATTAAAAAGCATTAATCTTATTTTGGATCGATTTCAAGAAGAATTGGCTAATTATCATGTTGATTTACAAAAATTAAAAACTGATTTGATTTTAGAATTCGAGTTGATCAATATAAGATCGGAGGATTATTTTAAAAATACTGCTAGCCTTCTTGAAGTTAAATATTCATTTGGCAAACAATTTCTCGATTTGGTCTTAAAAATCTGTCAAAATTTTGCATTGGTTGTAAATCAATTGAATAAATCAGAGCTAATTCTGCTATCAAGATTAGAATCAATTTTTAAAAATTATTTGTCTTAATTAATAGTGCTTTAAAACTATTGATTTTCTTATTTTTGAAAAAACAACTTTTTTATGCTACGAAAACTTTTATTGGCATCTATTTTATGCCCTATCCTCGGGTTTGGTCAAGATACAACATGGGTTCAGACCTATACATTTGACACCATAGTCACAAGACGGGCAAACTTTGTTTTTCCTCAAGAACTGAATGACAAACGCTTCGAGAAAGTGCTCATGTACTATAAATTGAAATGCAGTCCTTTGACAACATGGGATCAGTACAATTGCGGGGAATGGGACTACTTGACTTACACAAGGGTTTTTGATCACACTGGAAATTTTGATTCGGTTCAAGTTACAGGAAATCAGTTCTCTGCAAATTTCAATAATCCTTCAAATCTTCAATATGCATTAGCACCATTCAATTATGCAGATACATATACGCGAAATGAATCGAATCGGTCAGGAGCCAGTTTGACATCTAACATGGTGAACAATGGTTCAACAACCTCTCCTTTTCCTTTTAATGTTTCAAATAATGGAGGGAGGTACCAAATGCTTTTATCGGCGTCTGAATTATCCGCTGCCGGAGTAGTTCCGGGTAATATCGAGTCTTTATCGCTTTATTTAAATGCCTTTTCGGTAAATGGAGAATTGAAATACCCTAGAATTTCCATTAAGGGAACTGCTGATGCGGTTCTGACATCATTCCATTCAGCAGGCTTTACAGAAGTTTATAATGCTTCGCATTGGTTAGGCGGAAGCCAGTCTGATTTGGTCTCTGGATCAAATGTGTTATTGTTTTATCAACCGTTTGCATGGAATGGAACAGACAATTTGATTATCGAGTTTTATTTTGAAAACACAATGGAAGCAGCAAATATGCTCACTTTTCAAAGTGAAACGACTTCAATTGACAACGCTTTGGCTTATAACAAGTTGAATGGATGCGCACATTTTACAGGAAATAACAGTTCCCTCATGGAGTTTTCTGATGTTGATATGGGTAACGATATGACCATAACTTTTTGGGCAAAGGGAACAGGTTCAGCTGGAACAAATACATCCATTTTAGAAGCATACGACACCGTAGGTAATAGAATCATTAACATTCACATGCCTTGGAGTGATAACAACATGTATTTTGATGCAGGACAAGGGCCAGGTTACGATAGAATTTCTAAAGCAATGACTGGTGCTGAAATAGACAACAACTGGAACCATTGGGCTTTTGTGAAAAAGCAAAATACAGGTGAAATGTTCATATACAAAAATGGTGTGCTATGGCATTCTGGAACCAACAAAAATCTCCCGGTTGGTTATATTCATCGATTTGTTCTTGGAGCCAATAGAGATCATGGCAACAAATGGAAAGGCAAGGTTGATGACTTTCAATTCTATGATGTGCCATTAACTCAGGCAACCATCCAATCTTGGATGGCAAAGAAACCTGATGCAACTCATCCTAATTGGAATGACCTGCTTGTTTTTTATGATTTTGATGAAAAAAGTTGGGCAGAAGACCTTTCTCAAAATGATTATTTATTGATGCCATCTCAAGAGGGCTTAATCGTTTTTAACGAATTGCCATTAACTGATTTTGCGAATCCAGGTTTTAGACCACAAATCAGTTTAGGACAAGGAACTGTAACTGGAAGTGTTGTTACCACACAAGAACAAGAGGTGCGATTAAAAGCGCCAACCATTCTTTTTGAATATGCGTCAGTTCCAAGACATTTCGAAATTGTAAATGGGAGTGTTGTTATTCCTTCTGGAAACCAAAATGTTTATAATGCATCTGGAAATGTTGTTTCAAGTGTTCCATTTACGGGAGCGAATACCATTTCTAATCAGCAAATCAATTATTTTCAGCTACCATATGAAATTGTAAAAGATGTTGAAATTGGTCGATACATTACGCCTTATGGAATTCAATTTGATCTTGGTCCGCAGGGATTCTCTTGGATATATGACGTTACCGATTACCAACAATATTTGAAAGACACCGTTGATTTGGCTGCGCACAATACACAGGAGCTTATTGATTTGAAATTTGCATTTATTGAAGGAATTCCTCCAAGAGATGTGCACAAAAGAGAGCCTATTTGGTCCGATTTCAGAAGTTATGGATTTGCAAATATGGCAAACGATACAGACTTAAGTGAGAAAGCGGTATTGCTTTCAGATACTTCTGATATGTTCAAAGTCAAGACGCGTTTATCAGGACATGGTCAGGTTGGAAATGGTGCATGTTGCGAGTGGGTTCCTAACGACCACTCCATTAAAGTTGATGGCGTAACCAGATATTCTTGGAATATTTGGCAAACTACCGCATGTGGTGATAATCCAAATACTGGTCAAGGTGGTACTTGGCCTTATGCACGTGAAGGATGGTGTCCAGGAGATAAGGTTAAAGAAAATGAATTTGAAATCACACCATTTGTTACTCCAGGAGATACTGCACGAATTGATTATGTGATTAACGATGTACCTGCTAACGATCCAGGTCAAGCCGGTGGAAATTATATTGTTGCAATGGATTTAATTTCTTATTCTGCTCCTAACTTTCAACATGATGCAGCGATAGTTGATATTCTTAACCCTAACAACTATGAATATTACAGGAAGTTCAATCCATCTTGTTCAAATCCGAGAGTTGTTTTGCAAAATACAGGAGAGCAGCCGCTGACAAAATGTACGATTCGTTGTTGGATCAGTTATGGTGATTGGTTAGAATATGAGTGGACCGGAAACCTTGGGTTTTTAGAGAAAGAAGTTGTAGAAATTCCAGTAACAGATTTAGGCTGGTGGAGCGATTATGAAGGTTTAATGACTTTTACAGCACAAGTGTATGCAGTGGAAGGCTTTCCTGATTTGGATGAATACGCGAATAACAATGCAATGAAAACCAAATTCGAATCCCCTGAAAGAATCGATGGACCTTTCTTTGTTTGGATGATTACGAATAACAAAGCCAACGAAAACAAATACCGTCTTGAAGATGCTACCGGAAATGTGCTTTTTGAAAGAACTACCTTGACAAATAATACCACATACAAAGATACTTTCGACCTTGCACCGGGTTGCTACAGTTTGATTTTGGAAGATTCTGATCATGACGGAACGGGATTCTGGTATTCAAGTCAAGTTGAAGGTGAAACTTCAGGTCAATTTAGAGTGCGATTGGTTGGTGGAAGTTACGTTGAAATTTTCCCTGGAGATTTCGGTCACTACCACCGTTATGATTTCTCTGTTGGTTTTGGTGTTGGGTTGGATGAAACCGAATTGGATCATGAAATCGTTGTTTTCCCAAATCCAACTAGCGGTCAAGTGACAATCGAACTCAGTGGCTATGTTAATGGAAGCGCAGATTTACAAATCTATGATTTGATGGGAAGAAATGTTTTTAATGAAAAAATGTTAGCAACAGACAATTTCGCTGAGTCTCATCCTGATTTGAGTTTCTTGCCAAATGGTCAGTACATTATTAAAATAACTAGTCAAGACAGTGTTTACACACAAGAATTTATAAAGCAATAAAGAATGGGGTCGAAAGACCCTTTTTTTTATCTGTTGATATTGTTTTCTTTCCAACTTTCTATGTGTTATTTTTGTAATCAAAACATACAAATATGACTTTTGATATTGCTGTTATCGGCGGAGGAATTGTAGGAGCTGCAACACTTTACAAGTTGCAAAAAAAGTTTCCCAGCTTAAACATTGTCTTAATTGAAAAAATGGATAAGTTGGCAGATCATCAAACAGGTCATAATTCTGGAGTAATACATTCAGGGCTTTATTACAAACCTGGGTCATTGAAAGCAAAAAACTGTATTCAAGGTCGTAAAGAATTGGTTGCTTTTGCTCAGGAACACGGAATCAAACACGATGTTTGTGGAAAAGTTGTAGTTGCAACAGACCCTTCAGAGCTTCCTAATTTGGAAAAGGTATTTAAAACCGGTCAAGAAAATGGTATTGAAGGCATTCGTTTAATGACTCCGGATGAAGTCAAAGAAAAAGAACCTTTTGTTGAATGTATTGCAGCGATTTGGGTTCCTGTAACTGGTATAATTGATTTTAGGGGTGCAACTGAAAAAATGGTTGAATTGGCACTTCAAATCAATCCTGATAGTAAATTGCATCTTAATCATGAAGTCTTAGATATTGTAAAAGAAGATAGCTACTCCTTAATTAAAACAAATAAAACCGACTTTAAAGCAAAATATTTGGTTTTTTGCGCTGGTTTACAAGCAGATAGATTAGCGAAGAAGGACGGAGTAAACCTTAAAGAGAAAGTTGTTGGGTTCAGAGGAGATTATTATGAGTTAACAGATCAAGGAAAACACAAGGTTAAAAATTTAATTTATCCTGTTCCAAATCCTGATTTCCCATTTTTAGGCGTTCATTTTACCCGAATGACAGATGGCGAAATAGAGTGTGGACCAAACGCTGTATTTACCTTTAAAAGAGAAGGCTATGGAAAAACAGATTTCTCATGTAGAGATACATGGGATGCACTTACTTATGGCGGTACTTGGAAATTATTCTTTAAAAATATGCGTTTTGGGATCAATGAATACCGAAGAGCTTTTTCGAAAAAACTATTTTTAAAAACCTTACAACGGATGATTCCATCCTTAACTATGGATGATATCAAACCAGGCAGGGCAGGAGTGAGAGCATTATTATTGGCTCAAGATGGTGATACTCGCGATGATTTTAGGATTGAATACCATGGCAATTCTATTCATGTCTTAAATGCGCCTTCACCAGCCGCAACCGCTTCTTTGTCTATTGGAGGTTATATTGCTGATGAAGCTGAAAAGCATTTTAAGTTGAAATCTTAAGTATGTCTAATTACTTTAACAGTTTTTTAATAAACGAATTCAAAAAAAATATTGAATTTTGAATCCTATATGAAGAAATTGAAATTTGCTAAGTTTTTGTGTCTTCTCACCGTTTTTATTTTAGGTGGGAATACAGCTGCATTAGCAACTATTGATTTATCTGAATATTGTAATCCCGATTCGAAATCTAACTTGGTTATAGAAACTAAGAGAACTATTGATAGTCAAAATTTCGAAAATGAAGGAATTGAAATCGAGGACGAATCAGAAGATTTAGATGATTTTCAGTTTTTAAACGAGTCTTTTTCGGGGATCTACAAAATCATTTTTTTGCAAATCAAGCGAAAGGCAATTGAAGGCAATTCTAAAAGATTTGGACAAAAAAAGGTTCCGTTTTGGCTCTTTAATTTAAACATTAGAATTTAAAGGAAATATCATTTGAACAGGTGTACTTAGCACCTGGCAATTAGATATTCACTCGAATCTCATGCAAGGAATTATTTGTGTGTTTTTCCTAAATTTTTATTTTAATGTTTTCATCAGAAGATTTCAATGAAGAGTTCTGTATTGGGAATTTAAAACATTTTTTACCCAGTCAGGGCCCACTTAAAGACTTCATTCATCATAATACACTTCATGCGTTTCAAAATAAGCCTTTTCATCAAGGTTTAACAGAAGCTGCACAAATATTTGGTTATAAGGTTTACCTTTCTTTAGAGGAGTTCCAGAATTTGTTTGAAAAAAGAGAGATTTCAGATGTTATCCTCAATCAAAAAATTGATGCATTTAATGCAGATAATTTGTACGGAATTTCCTTTACGAAACAACAATTACTTAACGCCAAATCATCCGATAATGACAAGCCTAGATTAGGTAAACTTAGATCATTTTGGAAAAGCAATTATAAAATTGATTTAGATGCTTTGGTTCATCCAACTTTATTTAGAATAATTGGTAGTTATCTAGATCAAGGTGTAGCCATATGGAACTTTCCGCATAATACTGAAGGCTTAATATCCTCCATCAAGGAACTTGAGAAAAATAGTTGGTCTAGTTTCTTTAGAACAGATGAGGTAAAGTCCATTTTAATTTCAGGGAATTATTCCTTACAAAGTTTACTTTATCAATTAGTTGGAGATCAGACACTCTTTGAACAATACCTTTTTGATCAACAATTTGCTCATCCTGGGTGGTCAGGAATTGTAGCTGTTCTTAGCGACAATCCTAATGCTTTGGTTGATAGACGACCCGTGAAACTTGAAGATTTAATTATGCTTGAGTTACTCATGGAACTTGATGCGTTGATAGACCATTTTGGTCATGTTTGGGCACCACTTTCTGTTAAATTGACAGAAAAACCAACAGCTTTGTTTGATGATGTTAAACCATCTCCAAGTCAAATGATGCAAATGATTTGGCAAGAAGCATACGAATGGTCATACTATGATGCTGTGCTTAATGGTATTGAGCAGTCTGCGTTGGAAATTCAAAAAAAGGAACATAGTTTTCAAGCAGTTTTTTGTATCGATGACAGAGAATGTTCATTACGAAGGTATATCGAAATGGATGATCCTGATTGCCAAACTTTCGGCACTGCAGGCTTTTTTAATGTAGAATTTTTCTTTCAGCCTGAAAATGGAAAGATGCATTCAAAAGTCTGTCCTGCTCCTATAACTCCTAAATATTTGATTAAAGAGTTGAAGAGTACTAAAAGTGTTCAAAAAGACATTCATTTTGGAAAAAGTTCTCATGGGCTATTTATTGGATGGCTATTGACACATACTGTTGGATTTTGGTCGGCAATAAAATTGATTTTGTCTGTTTTTAAACCTTCTCAAAATGAAGCATCAGTTTCTTCTTTTCAGCATATGGATGAAAACTCCGAATTAACAATAGAAAATATTGATAACGAACGCACAGAAGATGGTTTGCAAGTTGGTTATACAGTTGTTGAAATGGCAGACAGAATGGAAGGATTATTAAGAAGTATTGGCCTTACAGATAATTTTGCACCATTAATTTATTTCGTTGGACATGGTTCAAGCAGTGTAAACAATACACATTATGCAGGGTATGATTGTGGCGCATGTTCCGGTCGTCCAGGTTCTGTTAATGCGAGAGTAATTGCATATATAGGAAATCATAAAGCTGTTCGAAATATTTTAAAAGAAAGAGGTCTGATTATTCCCGATTCAACGCAGTTTGTTGGTGCGCTTCATGACACATCTAGAGATGAGGTTAAATTTTTTGATGTAAATGTTCTTCATGAAAAAAATAGTGAAAAGCACGCGAAAAATGAAACACATTATAAAAATGCACTCACGAATAACGCATGGGAGAGGTCACGCAGATTCATTTCTGTAAATACTCAAAAGCCAAAAAAATTGGTGCATAGAGATGTTAAGAAAAGAACTGTTTCGCTATTCGAACCAAGACCTGAACTTAATCATGCTACCAATACATTGTGTATTGTAGGAAGAAGGTCACTTACGGATCATTTGTTCTTGGATAGGCGATCTTTTTTAAACTCATATGACTGCACAACAGACCCAGAAGGCAAACACCTTTTAGGGATATTAAATGCAGTTGCGCCAGTTTGCGGTGGAATCAATCTTGAGTATTATTTCTCTAGAACGGATAACCAACAGCTAGGAGCTGGTACCAAGTTGCCGCATAATGTAATGGGTTTAATCGGAGTAGCTAATGGCGCTGATGGCGATTTGCGAACTGGACTACCAAGCCAAATGATTGAAGTTCATGATCCATTGCGTTTACTTGTTATTGTAGAGCACGAACCTAAAGTTGTGGAAAACACCATCAAAATAAATCCTTCAACATTTGAATGGTTTATTAATGAATGGGTACGATTGTGTGTAGTACATCCCATAACTAAAGAAATATGGGTTTATCGTAAAGGTATATTTGAACCATACAAAACAACAACTGATCGCATTGACAGTGGAAATAATTTGAATGAAATTATTCAAACTGTTCATGAAAATATTCCAATACAAATCATAAAAAATTAACAATTATGGAACATTTTCTTCAAGGTTTTGTGCTTCTGCCAGCATTTGCTTTTGTTATAAGTTTACTTATACCTAAACACCGCGAAATTGCTTTATCGCGCGTTTCTTTTATCGTTGTTGGTATTCAATTAATAGGCGTATTGGTTTTTACTTTTCTGTGGATAATGAATGGATTCAATCACATTGATTTCAAAGAATTCTCAATTTTTAAAGGAAAAGAATATGATTTCTATATTGACTTTTATGTCGATAGTATTTCATTGGTTTACCTATTAATAGGCGCAGTGTTGACCTTTGTAATCACCCGTTTTAGTCAATATTATCTTCACCGAGAGGATGGGTATAAGCGTTTTTTCAATACTATAATGCTTTTTTATTTAGGGTACAATATCATCATTGTATCGGGTAATGTTGAAACGCTTTTCATAGGATGGGAATTGCTTGGCGTTTCTTCCTTCCTGCTTATAGCTTTCTACAGAAATAGATATTTACCTGTTAAAAATGCAGTTAAGATATTTTCTATTTATCGTATTGGTGATGTAGGAATCATTATGGCAATGTGGCTCAGTCACCATTTATGGCATGAGAATATTTCGTTTCTAAAGTTGAATAACTATGAGTTGGTGCATCACCAATTGGTGCATCATAGTTTTTTAGGAATTACTATTTCTTTAATGTTTTTCATTTCTGCAGCGGCAAAATCTGCTCAGTTTCCATTTTCGTCGTGGTTACCCAGAGCAATGGAAGGGCCGACGCCATCAAGTGCAATATTTTATGGTTCCCTTTCTGTTCATGTTGGGGCATTTTTACTTTTAAGGACTTATCCATTTTGGGAGCAGCAGGTTTCATTTAGAATTTTCATTGTTATCGTTGGAATTGTTACTGCTATAATTGCAACGCTGTCTGCTCGCGTTCAGTCCACAGTGAAAAGCCAAATTGCCTATTCTTCAATAGCTCAAATTGGTTTAATATTTATTGAAATTGCGCTTGGATTAAAAGCGTTAGCACTTATTCATATTGCAGGTAATGCATTTCTTAGAACCTATCAGTTATTGGTGTCTCCGTCGGTGGTGAGTTATAAAATAAGGCAACAATTCTACAATTTTATTCCAAGGAAAAAAACAATTGAAGATACTTGGCCCAAAAGATTTGAATACACATTCTACATGCTGAGTTTAAAAGAATGGAATTTGGATTCTTTCATGTACAGACGTTTGTGGAACCCCTTGAAAAAACTTGGCGCCACTTGGAGTTTTCTAACCTTTAAAAACGTATACCTGTTTTTTCTAATTGTCTTTGTTCTTGGTCTTTTTCTAACGTTTAATACCGGTTTGATTCCCGAATATTTATTGCCAGCAATGCCAATTATATATGCATTACTCGGTTTACTTTTGGTTATTAAGGCTTTTACGGAAAGGAATAGTGTGCGATTGAGTTGGAGCTTAATAATTGTAAACCACTTGTGTATTGCCTTGGCGATTTCTTTCAATCAACATTTTGAATTGAGTCACTATATCTGGTATTTGAGTGGGGTAGTTCTTTGCGGGGGCTTTGGGTATTTTTTAATTCAAAGGCTTAGAGGACAGGAAAAATGGGTGAGTTTAGATCGTTTTTATGGTCATGTATACGAACATCCAAAAATTGCATTAGGATTTTTAATCGCTTGCCTTGGTGTAGCTGGATTTCCAATAACACCAACATTTATTGGTGAGGATCTAATTTTTTCACATATCAAAGAAAGTCAAGTGCTATTGGCACTGTTAATTGCCATGAGTTTAATTATTAACGGCTTGGCTGCAATTAGAATTTATTCAAGAATTTTCTTAGGACCGCATGTTAAAACATATCATGAAAGTGCTAAGAGGTCATCATAACACATTTAATATTATAAAAAAATGAAAACAAAATCTAATTTTAAAACACTACCTCTTGATGGCATAGATGGCCTAAAAGAGAATTTATCTTCTGATTTATTATCAGGATTTTTAGTATTTCTTCTCGCGCTACCTCTTAGTTTGGGAATTGCTGCTGCAAGTGATTTTCCTGCAATTTATGGTTTAATTACCGCAATGGTTGGTGGGTTAATTGTATCACTTATTTCTGGATCATTACTTACAATTAAAGGTCCCGCAGCCGGATTAATTGTAATCGTGGCTGGTTCAGTTGCTGAATTAGGTCACGGTGATTCTAATCTTGGTTGGAAATTGGCACTCGGTGCCATTGTGGTTGCTGGAATCATTCAAGTTTTATTTGGGCTTTTAAAATTGGGTTCATTAAGCGACTTTTTTCCACTATCAGCAGTACATGGTATGCTTGCAGCAATTGGAATAATTATAATTAGCAAGCAGTTGCATATTCTTCTTGGAATGAATCCTGTAACGGAGGCTGGCAAACCCATGGTAGAACCTCTGGAATTACTCGCAGAATTGAAAAATACCTTCTCGAATTTCTTTCTGCATAAAGAGGTTGCAATAGTTGGATTAACAAGTTTGGCAATAGTTTTTGGATGGCCAATGCTTCCAATTAAAGCGCTCAAAAAAATACCCTCTGCTTTGGTTGTTTTAATTGTTGCGATCCCACTAACAGCAGTTTTAGGTATTCATAATATTCCGGATGTCAAAAATGCAAGTGGAGAAGTTATCACAAAAGGGTTTCAACCTTTACTTGAATTTAAACAAGGATTATTCGATATTTTAACTGTAAATGTAAGTTTTGATGGCTTCTCACAAATAGGAGTTTTTATTAAATATGTGGTAATGTTTGCTTTGGTAGGAAGTCTAGAGGCACTTTTGACCGTTAAAGCAATCGATATGATGGATCCATATAAAAGGAAATCTAATGCAAACAAAGACTTGATGGCAGTTGGCGTTGGTAATATAGTTTCTGGTATTTTAGGTGGATTACCAATGATTTCAGAAGTTGCGCGTTCTTCAGCCAATGTTAATAATGGTGGGAAGACGAGATGGGCCAATTTTTTCCATGGATTTTTCATCCTATTGTTTTTGATATTTGCCGTTGTATTTAGCAATCTAATTCCAAAGTCGGCATTAGCAGCAATGTTAATAGGAGTAGGCTGGAAATTAGCACATCCAAGAGAATTTGGTCACATGGCTAAAATTGGTTTGGATCAGATTGCGGTTTTTATTACCACAATAATTTTCACTTTGGCAACAGACCTTCTTGTTGGTATTGCAGCTGGAATAGCACTTAAATTTATCCTTCATATTTCTCGTGGTGTGTCGATTGGTAGCTTGTTCAATTCAAGAATGACGGTGAGTAATAATAATATTAAGGTTAAAGGAGTTGCAATATTTAGCAACTTTATCAAGGTAAAGAATCAGATTTTGAAATTTCCATATAATTCTCATGTTGTTCTTGATGTTACGGAATGTAAACTTGTGGATCACTCTGTTATTGAAACCCTGCATCATCTGAAAGAAGATTTTGAATCTGAAGGAGGGAAATTAGAAATAAAAGGAATCGATGAATTTAAAGCGATTACCAAACACCATTTATCCGTTCATAGAAAACTCTCAACATAATGAAAAAACTGAAAATAATATTATCGTGCTCAATATTAATTTGCACTTTACAGTCATTGAATGCACAAAAAATAATCTCTCCACAAAGTCATGGTTGGATAATGTATTTCGGTAATCATAAACTCACTGAAAGATGGGGTTTACATACAGAGTACCAATGGAGACGAGCTGGAAGGGAGGAGAGTGCAAATGTCTTCCAAGATTGGCAGCAATCCTTACTCAGAATCGGAGTAGATTATTACGCTAATAATCTTACACAGTTGACAACCGGGTATGCTTGGATTAAAACTTTTGAATATGGAGACCAACCGGTTAATCACTCATTTAATGAACATCGTATTTGGGAGCAGTTTATAATCAAAAATAAAATAGGAAGGGTTGATATCCAACATCGTTACAGGTTGGAACAAAGGTTTATTGAGCAGTATAAATTAACATCGATAGATAACTTCGAACAAAATGGTTACGTTTTTAGAAATAGAATTCGTTACCGTTTCTTAATCACAGTTCCATTAAGCAGAAAAGAATTGTCCGATAACACCTTGTTTTTAAGTGTGTATGATGAACCTTTTCTCGGATTTGGCAAAGGTATCGGTAAAAATATCTTAGATCAAAATAGATTTTACGCAGCAATGGGATGGCGATTCAATAAAAATTTCAATGTGCAATTGGGTTATTTAAATCAATATGTGGTTAAATCAGATGGAATTAAAGCTGAACGCAACCATACACTTCAATTAGGTGTAACTTATAACCTCGATTTTACCTGGAGGCAAAAACATCATTAAAAGAAAATGGGCGATTCAAAATTCGCTCATTTTTTATTTAGATATATTATTTATCATAGCAAACTGTTTCCAACTGAGTCTCCTTTTTATGCAGTTGAAAGAATATATCATTAACTTTGCACAAATTATCGAAATGACAAAAGACATAGATGCAGTAAGTTACTGCGTTGGAATGAGTATCGCAGGAAGTTTGTTGCAACAAGATTTGGAAGCGATTTCTCCAGAGGTATTGGCTGAAGCCGTAGCAGATGTTTTCGCAGGAAAGCAACCAAAATTTTCTCCAGATGAAGCAAATGCAATAATTCAAAACTACCTACAGGAAGTTGGTGATGCAAAGTTTGCAGCTAATAAGATTGCAGGAGAAGTGTTTCTTAGAGAAAATCAAGGTAAATCAAATGTTCAAGTTACATCTTCCGGATTACAATATGAGGTTTTACAGGAAGGTTCTGGTCAAAAACCGAGTGCTCAAGATACCGTATCTGTCCATTATCATGGAACACTTATCAATGGAACTGTATTCGATAGTTCTGTGCAAAGAGGTGAGCCAGCAACTTTTGGCGTTCATCAGGTAATTCCTGGTTGGACAGAAGCTCTTCAATTAATGAATGAGGGTTCAAAATACAGATTGTATATTCCTCAAGAATTGGCATATGGTGCACATCCGCATCCCGGTGGACCAATTCAGCCATTTAGTGCACTTATTTTTGATGTTGAATTATTACAAGTTATATGAAAAATACATTAGTTTATATTCTCGCAACTGCGTTTTTAACATTGTCAGCTTGCAGTGCTGAATCTGAAGCAACAGAAGATGGAACACCATCAGATGTAAAATTGACAACCTTTAAGGATAGTCTTTCCTATGCCTTTGGAGTTGAATATGCGAATTCAATATATGCCAATCAAAATATGAAACAAAGTTTGGATAAAGAATTAGCAATCAAGGGATTTGAATCTAATATAAGTGATGTATATCCGGAATCTTGCGAAAATGTGCTGAAACAACTGATGGGCCCTTATGGCCAAGATTTTAATACAGCATATGTGAAAGAAGGATCAGAGTGTGTCGGTAAAATTATTGGTTACGGATTTTATAATGAAATGAAGGGGCTAAATAAACTTGAAGAATTTAACATTTCAATGCTTAAAAAAGGGTTCTCAGATTTTCTTTTGAACAAAAAAATAGCAATAAATGAAACCCAAAAGAAAGGATTACTTGAGGGGTTTACTTCAAAAGTGAATAATCAAATTAAAGCCAAAAATGCAGAAGTTAAGGTTGAGAATGATAAGTTAAGTGTGGCAATGATGGCAGACGCAAAAAAAATAAAAGGGGCTCAAATTTTTGATAATGGAATTGTTATTCAAGAAATCAAAGCTGGAACAGGTGCTTTTCCTGGTGCAACAGATGATGTTCAGATAGAGTATATTTTAAAAAACGCAAAAGGCGAAACCATTCAGAATTCTTACGAAATGAAAAAAATGAATCCGAAACAGGAACCTATTGCAATGAATTTAGGTCAAGTAATTCCAGGTTGGACATTCGGACTTCAAAAAATGAAAAAAGGAGGCAAGTACAAATTGTTTATCCCTGCTGATATGGCATACGGTGATCAGGCGCCTACAGAAATTGGACCTGGAGCAGCTTTGCTTTTTGAAATAGAGTTATTGAACTTCGGTAAAGCTGGTAGTCTAGCTCCTCCAATGCCAAAAGCTCCAGTGAATACTGGTGGAGGGTTTTAGCAATTAACGTTTTCCAAGAGGAATAAAAATAGAAATGCGGTATATCATTGGGATGTATCGCACTATTTGTCCCGTTTGAGGATCCTTAATAGTCATCACATACGAAGTGCGGAAAGGACTGTTTTTACTGTTAATGATGTCATAGTATAATCCGACATTCAGTCGTATTGCTTCATTAAATTCTTTTGAAAAACCTGCGCATAGAAAAACTGTAGGAACGACTCTTTTAAAAACGGCTGATGCATCAAAAACGTAATTGGTTTTCATAACCTCGGCCTCCACACCTCCGTAAACGGCATTTTTATACCTTCCATGCACGAAAAATCCTCCGCCGTAATTGTTAAAACTGAACTCTTGGCCAGTAAAATTATTCTTTGTCCAAGTTCTCTGAAAACGAAAAGATGGTCCAAGAATTAAATTCTCATTCATCTTGAAACCTAATTTAGGACCAAAGCCGAAAGAACCTCCCATTGTTGATGCTCCAAAGAATCCATCCAAACCGAGTTCTAAGCCTTCAATTTTTTGAGAATTACCGATTACTGAAAATCCAAGAGCAATTATAAGTGTGAAGATTTTTTTCATTTTTGTTTTTTTTCAAAAATACATGCAATTGTAGAAAACCAATTCATCTTTTTTAGAATATTTGTTTCATAGGTTTATCTTTGTCAAAAAGTTTGTGTTATGCAATTACTGGATGGTAGATCAACATCAGAGCAAATTCGAAAAGAGTTAGCTGAGGCAGTTCAACAAAGAAAAAAAGAAGGAAAAAAAATTCCGCATTTGGCTGCAATTTTGGTTGGAAATGATGGTGGTTCATTAACTTATGTTGCCGCTAAAGTAAAAGCATGTGAACAAATTGGGTTTGAAAGCACCCTTATCCGCTATGATGATTCAGTTCCTGAGGAAATTTTATTAGCCAAGGTGCAATCATTAAACGAAGATAAAAGTATTGATGGATTTATTGTTCAGCTTCCATTACCTAAACATATTGATGAATTGAAAATTACCCAGGCGATCGATCCAATGAAAGATGTTGATGGCTTTCATCCAGTTAATCTCGGTAAAATGATCCTTAATCTTCCAGGATTTTTACCAGCGACGCCGGCGGGAATTGTAGAATTGATTCGAAGAAATCATATCAAAACTGAAGGTAAAAAGTGCGTTATCATAGGTCGAAGTAATATCGTCGGAACACCTTTAAGTATAATGTTAGGCAGAAATGCTGACCCTGGAAATTGTACGGTAACTTTAGCCCATAGTAAAACCAAAAACCTACAAGAAATTTGTCAATCAGCAGATATATTAATTGCTGCAATTGGTCAGCCTGACTTTGTAACAGCTGATATGGTTAAAGAAGGAGCTGTGGTTATTGATGTTGGTACAACCAGGATTGAAGACGCAACAAGAGCAAGAGGTTGGCGATTGAAAGGTGATGTGAAATTTGATGAGGTAGCGCCAAAGTGTTCGTTTATTACGCCGGTACCTGGTGGAGTTGGTCCTATGACCATTGCTTCCTTGATGATTAATACCTTAAAGGCAATGGAATTGAAAGGTAAATAGTCACAACCTTTCTAGTGGTGTTTTTACGCCCTCAACAAGAGAATAACAAGCCAATTTATCTTTGAAAACAGAGGATTTAAAGATGGATCTGTTCAGCAGCATACGCACACATTCTTGAATACCTTCAACTATAGACGGATGCGGGTGAATCAATTCTGATAAAACCTCAATAGGCATATTAAGTTTAATCAACAAACCTACAGCTTGAATAGCTGTTGATGCGTGTTCACCCACGGCACGCATCCCTAAAATGCGCATTTCATTATCGTTGGTAACAATAATCTTGAAAAAACCTTGCGTTTTTCGCATTGCGATTGCACGGGTAATCAGAGAAAAATCTAGTTTTACAACTTTAACGGGAATGTTTTGCTGTACGCATTGTTGTTCATTCATTCCAACTGAAGCAACCTCTGGATTTAAAAACATTATCGTACAAATATTGTCGTAATTGAGTCTTTCAGTTTTATGATCAAACATCTTTTCCACGGCATGCCGAGCTTCAATTTCCCCCATATTCACTAGTGCAATTCTTCCCGATACATCTCCAACGGCATATATGTTTGGAATGTTAGTCCGGGTGTCATCATCTCCAATATGTACGCCTCTTTGAGACATTTTTACACCAACATTTTCTAAACCTAAATCTTCAAAATTTGGGACGCGACCTATAGATAGTAAAGCTTTTTCAACACGTATAACCTCCGTTTTTCCATCAGGGTAAGAAAGCTCATATTCTACCTCACCATCTATGGTCTCCATTCTTTCCAATTTCGCATTAGAATGGATGGTTACCCCCTTTTTAATAAGGTTTTCTGCTACTAATTTTGAAATGTCATCATCCTCAAAAGGCAGTATTCGCTCTTGTCTATCAATAACAAATACTTTGGTTTTTCCAAAATTCGAGAATATTGTTGCATATTCACAACCAATTACCCCTGCACCTACTATTACCAAGCTTTTTGGGTAATTATCGATTTGATCAATTCCATTACTCGTAAGAATTGAATTTTCGTCTACTTTAATATTGTCAACTTTTCTGGGCCTACTTCCCGAAGCTAAGATTATGTTTTCTCCCCAAACTGTTTTTGTTTCGCCCTCATAGTGGATAGAAACTTCATTTTTAGAAATTAATTTTCCTGAGCCCCTTTCATAACTCAGAAGTTTTTTCATCGTTTCAGTCTGAAGCAATTTGATATGACAGGAATATTGAAATTTCCTTTCAAAAACAGCCTCCGCCAATGTCTTTTTAACATCATTCCATTCCAACTCGAAAGGTTTTCTGCCCATTGGGACAATCATTTCATTAATGCCGTTTACTCTGTTAGCGATTTCCCACAATGTTTTTGAACTTAAAGCACCATTATAAACACCTGCACCACCGACTTTATCCCGTTCAATTAGACACACCCTTTTTCCAAAGTCTATTGCTCGCATTGCTGCAGCATATCCTGATGGTCCTCCTCCAATAACAATTAAATCAAAATTCTCCATTAATTTTATAAATTAACAGCCAAATATACTAAGTTCGAATAGAATTAATCATAATACCATAATCGTTTTGAAGGGAGAGGACAATAAGCTGATGGAGCAAGCAAAAATAGATTTTGAAACTAACAAAAAATCGTTTTTGAAGATTGCTCATAAAAAGAAACAAAACTTAGATGAAACTATTCATGCTTTACATCACAAAGAATTTAAAAATAGAGATTGTTTGGATTGCGCAAATTGTTGCAAAACCACAAGTCCAATATTTAGAGATGTGGATATTAAAAGAATAGCCAAAAATCTTAGATTAAAAGAATCAAATTTTATTAATCAATATTTAAAAATGGATGAAGATAATGATTGGGTTCTGAAATCTTCACCATGCCCATTTTTAGCAATGGATAACAAATGTGAAATATATGATGTCCGACCATTGGCTTGCAGAGAATATCCTCACACTGACCGAAAAAACAATTACCAAATTGCCCATCTTACAATAGCCAATTCCTTAGTTTGTCCTGCGGTTGTAAATATTGTTAATGAAATCAAAATTAAATTTAATTAGTGCCAACTTTTTCTTATTAAATTCGTCTTTTTCTTGGTAACCCAAACTATATGAATTTTCAAGTAATTAGAATCTTTTTAGTAATTTTTCTTTGTTCACCTTTCATCATTTTTGCACAACGCGGAAAAAACAATGATTTTACAGTTACTACCTCTCCTTACATTGCAAATGCTTATACAACTTTGTCAGTTGATGCCGCAGCTGGTGCAACCAGCATATCTGTTGCAAGCAGTACATTAACTGGTGGTTTTTTTACCACTGGCCTGGCAGCTGGAGATTTGATAATGATTATTCAAATGCAAGGGGCAAGTGTGAACATCAATACGACACCCACTGTAAGTTGGGGAGGAACGTATACTTGGCCTGATGAATGGGTAAACAGTACAGTCCCATTGGGAACGCAGCCTTGGATTTGGGGAACAGTTACCAATTATAATAATGCAGGTAAACACGAATTGGTAGAGGTAAAAAGTGTCAATGTAGGAGGAGCGAACACCATTCAATTGAATTGTGGATTACAATACAACTATACAGTTGCGGGTAAAGTGCAAATTGTTCGCGTACCAAGATTCAATAATTTGACAGTCAATACAGGTTTGAATCTCGAAGCGCAAGCTTGGAATGGAACTACAGGTGGGGTTGTGGCTGTTGAGGTTAATGGTAATTTGGTTCTAAATGCAACATCTAAAATTTCTGCAACAGGTAAAGGTTTTAGAGGAGGGGTAGCAGATGTTACAGGTTTAGGAGGAATAAATAATACCCATACTAATGGTACTGGTAATGGTTCTACCGCTTTAGGTTCTTCTGCTTCGCCCACAACGGAAGGAGGTCGCAAAGGAGAAAGTATTGCGGGTTATACTCCTGAATATACGTCAACATTTTTCTCTCCCTTTGGTCGTGGCTCTGTAGCTAATGGTGGAGGTGGAGGCGGATTCAACAATTGCGGAGGAGGTGGAGGTGCCAACATAGGTGCAGCAACTGGATACACTGGTAAAGGCGTGCCTTCCACAACTTATGCAAATGCTGTTTGGAATTTAGAAAGTGCTGGTTTAGGAGGAAGTGTAAGTCCAGGTGGAGGAAGAGGTGGATATTCCTATGCCAATTCCAATCAGAATGAATTGGCTCTGGGACCCAATCAAACTGCATGGTTGGGCGATTCAAGAAAAGAAAATGGTGGCTTTGGTGGTCATCAATTGGCATACGATGCAACACGCTTGTTTATGGGCGGCGGCGGCGGTGCTGGAGATCAAGATAATGGTCAAGGTGGTGGTGGCGGAAATGGAGGTGGTATTGTACACATTACATGCTATGGTTCAATTTCAGGAACAGGAACTATTGAATCTGATGGTTCTGCAGGTCAGAATTCCAATCCTAACAATCAGCCTGTATCTACAACTGCTACTATCAAAGGTCGTGATGGCGCAGGTGGAGGTGGCGCAGGTGGTATGATATGCATTAAAAATACAACTGCGCTTGCAGCTACAACTGCCTTAAACGCAAGAGGTGGTAATGGAGGAAATCAAGTTTTGTCGTATTTCTTTCCGCCTGCAACTCAAGAATCTGGTGGACCTGGTGGGGGCGGATCTGGAGGAGGTATTGTTTTTACTTCAGGAACACCAACCCAACTAGTAACAGGAGGTAATGCAGGAACTACTAATTCAACCTCAGTAACCAATTTTCCAGTTAATGGTGCAACCGGCGGAGCTTCTGGGATTTCAGGTTTGACAAGTACAATTTTCAATATTACTGCTTCTAATGTTACCATCTGTTCAGGTTCTTCGGCAACACTAACAGCCACACTTACAGGAACTGCTCCAGGAACATTAACTTGGTATACGCAGCAATTCGGTGGTACAGCAATTGGAACAGGAACAACTTACACAACACCTGTTTTAACAACCACAACAACATATTATGTCGGAATTTGTCCGGGGACTTTTCGCGTTCCAGTTACAGTTACTGTAAATCCATCAGTTACTGCAACTTTTACCCAAATAAATCCCGTTTGTCAAGGTATTTCTTTTATATTGCCTACAACATCAAACAACAGTATATCAGGTACATGGTCTCCTGCTGTTAATACAAATGCAACGACAACGTATACCTTTACGCCTGCTGCAGGTCAATGTGCAACTGGTGCAACAATGACGGTAACTGTCACCCCAAATGTAACGCCAACATTTACTCAGTTAAGCCCTGTTTGTCAAGGTGTTTCATTTACGTTGCCAACTACTTCAAACAACACTATTACCGGAACTTGGTCGCCAGTTACAAATACTTCCGCAACAACCCTGTATACGTTTACGCCCAATGCAGGTCAATGTGCGAGTACCGCAACGATGACGGTAACTGTAAATCCATCTACAATACCAACCTTTACGCAAATAAACCCAATATGCTCAGGTGGAACGATTAACCTGCCTACAACTTCAAATAATAGTATTACAGGTGCATGGTCTCCTGCAATAAACAATGCGTCAACTACAATTTATACATTTACGCCTAATGCAGGTCAGTGTGCATCTAATGTCGATATGACAGTGACGGTAAATCAGCCTACTGTTCCTACATTTAATCCAATTGCGCCAATTTGTTCAGGTGGAACGATAGCGCTAGCTACTACTTCAACAAATGGTATTAGCGGAAATTGGAATCCACCAGTTAATAACACAGCAACAACAACCTACACGTTCACTCCTGGAGTGGGTCAATGTGCAACTACTGCAAGTTTGACTGTTTCTGTTGGAGCTCCTGTTACGCCAACATTTTCGCAAATACCGCAGACCTGTTCTGGTGACGCCATATCTTTGACCAATACCTCTATTGAAGGATTTACCGGAACATGGTCGCCAGCAATCAACAATACTGCAACCACAACTTATACATTTACACCAACGGCTGGACAATGTGCAACAACAGCTACAATGACAGTTACGGTAAATCAACCTGTAACACCAACATTCACTCAAGTTGCAGCGATATGTTCTGGAGGAACATTTACCTTGCCAACAACATCGAACAACAGTATCACAGGAACTTGGTCACCAGCAATTAACAATACGGCAACAACGACTTATACGTTTACACCAACAGCTGGACAATGTGCAACAACAGCAACGATGACGGTTACTGTGAACCAACCTGTAACACCAACATTTACTCAAGTTGCAGCAATATGTTCTGGAGGATCATTTACCTTACCAATAACAGCAAATAACAGTATTACAGGAACTTGGTCACCAGTAAATAACAATACTGCAACAACCACTTATACATTCACTCCAACGGCTGGTCAATGTGCTACCACAGCAACGATGACGGTTACTGTGAACCAACCAGTAACACCAACCTTTACTCAAGTTGAAGCGATATGTTCCGGTGGAACATTTACTTTGCCAACAACGTCAAACAACAGCTACACAGGAACCTGGTCTCCGGCAATTAACAATACAGTAAATACAACTTATACGTTTACACCAACAGCTGGTCAGTGTGCTACTTCAGCTACAATGGCGGTTACAGTTAACCAACCTGTTACACCTACATTTACTCAAGTTGCAGCAATATGTTCTGGAGGATCATTTACTTTACCAACCACATCAAACAATAGCTATACAGGAACTTGGTCGCCGGCAATCAACAATACAGCAACCACAACTTATACA
>CANJNE010000024.1 GCA_947475275.1 Flavobacteriales bacterium
CCTTCCTCAGATTTATCGCTGTTTGCTTTGTGAAGATTTTCAAGCATTGCAATTTGATATTGTTTTTCCTCTTCTGTTGCGCGAATAACTTCTTTTGGTAAAATGGTCGGAGAACCTTTGCTGCTTAAGAAAGTATTTACACCAATAATCGGAAATTCTCCTGTATGCTTTAACGTTTCATAATAAAGGGATTCTTCCTGAATTTTAGATCTTTGATACATTGTCTCCATAGCGCCGAGCACACCTCCTCTTTCTGTAATTCTGTCAAATTCAGACAATACTGCTTCTTCAACCAAATCAGTTAATTCTTCAATAATAAACGAACCTTGAAGAGGATTTTCATTTTTAGCAAGTCCTAATTCACGATTAATAATAAGCTGAATTGCCATAGCACGTCGAACAGACTCTTCTGTAGGTGTAGTTATCGCTTCGTCGTAAGCATTGGTATGTAAAGAATTACAATTATCGTAAATTGCATAGAGTGCTTGTAACGTAGTTCTGATATCATTAAAATCGATTTCTTGAGCATGAAGTGATCGACCTGAAGTTTGGATGTGGTATTTCAACATTTGAGCCCTAGCGTTGGCACCATATTTTCTAGCCAATGCTTTAGCCCAAATTCTTCTTGCAACTCTTCCTATAACGGCGTATTCCGGATCGATTCCATTTGAGAAGAAAAAGGATAAGTTCGGTCCAAAATCATTAATATCCATTCCCCTGCTCAAATAATACTCAACGTAGGTAAAACCATTGGCGAGCGTAAAAGCCAACTGGGTTATAGGATTTGCACCAGCTTCGGCAATATGATAACCAGAAATAGATACCGAGTAAAAATTTCGAACACTTTTTTGGATAAAATACTCTTGCACATCGCCCATTAAACGTAAGGCGAATTCAGTTGAGAAAATACATGTATTTTGGGCTTGATCTTCTTTTAAAATATCCGCCTGAACAGTTCCTCTAACTTGCTTTAGGGTTTCAACTTTTATGTTTTCATAAACTTCAATTGGCAAAACTTGATCCCCGGTTACTCCGAGAAGCAACAAACCCAATCCATCATTTCCTTCAGGTAAATCTCCTTGATATTTTGGACGATCTACACCTTTGCTTTTAAAAATTTCAGAAATCTTATTTTCTATCTCTTTTTCAAGTCCATTAGTTTTGATATATTTCTCACAATTTTGATCGATTGCTGCGTTCATGAAAAACCCTAACAACATAGGTGCAGGACCGTTAATGGTCATTGAAACGGAAGTCAAAGGATGAGACAAATCGAAACCGGAATATAATTTTTTAGCATCATCTAAACAGCAAATCGACACCCCGGAATTACCAATTTTACCATAAATATCTGGTCGAAGATCTGGATCATTTCCATAAAGAGTAACAGAATCAAAAGCTGTAGATAACCTTTTAGCAGGCATTCCTAGAGAAACATAGTGAAAACGTTTATTGGTTCTTTCAGGGCCACCTTCCCCGGCAAACATTCTGGTTGGGTCTTCACCTTCTCTTTTAAAAGGAAATAATCCTGAAGTATATGGAAATTCTCCCGGCACATTTTCTTGCAGTGACCATCTTAAAATATCTCCCCAAGCTGTATATTTTGGTAAAGCAACTTTTGGTATTTGAAGGTGCGAAAGTGATTCAGTGTGCGTTTCTAATTGCAACACTTTATCACGGACTTTAAATTCGAACTTTGCATTTTTGTAGAGGTCTTTCTTTTCGTTCCAATTCTGAATAATTTCCCAATTTTTCGGATCAAGATTCAATTTGGTTGAATGAAATGTTTCTTGAATACCTTTAATGATTCTATCCTTATCCTCAATTGTTGAATCTTGAAGGACATCAATTGAAGTTTGAAGTCCGTAAAGCTTGTTAGCCACATTTACTTGCTCATTTACCCATTTATCAAAAGCTCTGTTATTTTCAGATATTTCTGATAAGTATCTCGTTCTTTCGGGTGGAATAACAAAAATCTTTTCGGACATTTCACGAGTAATCTCGAAAGTTGAATTTAGAGGAGCGTCCGTTTTATGACAAACAACATCCATCAGCACTTTATATAGTGAATTCATTCCTGGATCATTGAATTGAGAAGCAATGGTACCATAAACAGGCATAGCATCAACATCTTCATCCCATAGGTTATGATTTCTTTGGTATTGCTTTCGAACATCTCTTAACGCATCCAATGCACCTCTTTTATCGAATTTATTCAAAGCAATAACGTCAGCAAAATCAAGCATGTCGATTTTTTCCAATTGTGTAGCTGCTCCATATTCAGGAGTCATCACATACAAAGACACATCAGAGTGATCTAAAATTTCGGTATCTGACTGACCAATCCCAGAAGTTTCTAGAATTATCAAATCATATTCTGCTGCTTTCAAAATTGATATTGCGTCAGCAACATGTTTCGACAATGCAAGATTTGATTGCCTAGTTGCCAGAGAACGCATATAAACACGATCATTTTTTATAGAATTCATTCGAATTCGGTCGCCTAACAAAGCGCCTCCCGTCTTTCTTTTCGACGGATCGACTGAAACAACAGCAATTTTCTTAGTTTCAAAATCAATGAGAAACCTCCTCACCAATTCATCAACCAAAGATGATTTTCCTGCCCCACCTGTACCGGTAATCCCAAGAACTGGAACCTTTGAATTTAGAGCTAACGACTTTATCTCAGCAAGCATAGAAGCTGATTCATCACCAAAATTTTCAGCTGCTGAAATCAAACGAGCGATTGCGGGATCATATTTTTGTTTCAATTGATCAAGGTTCAGCTTTGCATCTTTACCTACCGGGAAATCACATCTTTGTACCAAGTCGTTTATCATTCCTTGCAATCCCATAGCTCTGCCATGATCGGGATGATAAATCCTTTCGATTCCATATTTCTCCAATTCTTCAATTTCGGAAGGTAAAATTGTTCCGCCACCACCACCGAAAATTTTAATATGCGGAGCTCCTTTCTGAACTAGCAAATCATACATGAACTTAAAATATTCCATGTGACCACCTTGATATGAAGTCATTGCAATTGCTTGCGCATCTTCTTGAATCGCGCAGTTCACAACTTCATCTACAGAGCGATCATGTCCCAAATGAATCACTTCACAACCAGTTGCTTGAATGATTCTTCTCATAATATTGATTGCAGCATCATGCCCATCAAATAGCGAAGCAGCAGTTACAATTCGAATTTTATTAATGGGTTTGTAGGGTTCCACTTTGTCCATAATTAAGGCTAATTTCTTTTGAGATTTAAAATTACAAAAAGGACTAGGAATACCATTCAATTTTTCGCTATAAATCGATTCGCAGATCTAGAATTTTTAAGGTTATTTCGACAAGCACTGCGTGATTATACTTAATGACAGTAATGGTTAAATTCTAAATTGGAATAACGCTTAACCTATTTGAATTCATTTTATGTTCAGATTTATGAATTTTGAATTAACGAAATAAAAAGAACATAATGAAAACGAAATATAACAAAACATTTGATGCTAGTTTTACACTTGAAAACCACATCAACAAAACTATTGTAAATATCTCAGGAAGGTTAATTGCACTTGAGGCTGATTCACTTTGGCATCATGTAAACGAATGGATAAAAGACTACTTGATATCTCCTAATGATGAAACAGAGATAAATTTGGGTTTGGAGTACATTAACACAAGAAATGTTGTTGAATTATTTAAAGTATTGAAACGGATTGAAAAGAGTTTACTACCGATCAATAAAGTTCATATCAATTTTCTTTGTGAAACAGGAGATTTCGACATGGCTGAATTGGGTTATGATATGAATGTTCTGTGTGGATTACCATTTAAAATAGTATATGTTGAGCCAATAAGAAAAACTGCTTGATTTAGAACCGTAGAATTAATTTCAAGTTAAATCTTCGTTGGGTAAGATAATTGGGAATTGAGTAATATTTACCTTCAACATCTTGAATCCATTGTTTGGAAAGTACATTGTTGATTCCTAGTAAATTAAATACTTCAAATGAAAGTACTGCTTCAGAAAAATTATCTGTAACAAAATTGGATTTTAAGTTCCTTTTATACAAAAAATCGTAAGATAACCCAACGTCCACTCTAAAGTATGCTTTCATCCTTAGTGTATCTTTATAACGATTAAAATCAGGCGGCCCATAAGGAAGCGGAGCGCCGTACTGCATGCCCATTTGGACACTAAAACTCTCGAATCCAGGCATCCTATCCTGAATCAACGCTCCGAAGTTCATCCATTGGTCAGTAGGCCTTGGTACATAACCTGGATAAATTATTGCGCTATCCACCACAATCTGGTCATCGCTATAACCAAAAATTATTTTTTCTCCTGCAGCGTTGTAATATTCTTTATAAGAATCATTCAAAATATCTTCTTTTGTAGACATCATACCTACTTTAAAAAAAGACTCTATACCTGGAACAAATTCACCATGTAAGTTAACATCGAACCCGTATGCAAAGGCAACTGCATTATTTTCGGCATAATACCTTGTTCGTACATTATCAATTTCATACGGATTAACATCCCAAAGGTATTTATAATACATTTCAGCTGCCAATTTGAAAGGAGTATCGCGTCCCAACATATTAAAAAGGAAATCTGTACCGAGAACTGCGTGATATGATTTTTGAGATTTAACGTTTAAATTTAAATTACCGTCAAAAGTTCTAAACTCTCGGTAAAATGGTGGTTGGTAATAAAATCCTGTTGCTAATCGAAATCCCCAATCTCTTCTTTTAATAATTCCATTGGAAACCATATATGATCTTGGGTAAAATGAAATTGCCATTCTCGGGGTGAAAAACAACTCTTTATTTACTTCTGTGTAACTTACTCTTCCTCCGATAGTTAATGCCAATTTTGAAGCAGATTCGCTAATAGTGTCTTTATAATTGACAAATTCTTTTAATTTGCCTTTTTTATTTTTTACATCAATTGAAACCAAATAATCTCTTTTCGACTTTGACCAAAGTAAATTCAATTGTGAAAAACCCGTTTGACGATTATTTTTCAAGTTAAGTTTCCCTTTTGTAGTTTCAAATAGTTTGATTTCATTGTCGTTACCTTGAGGCACACTATAACCTGCTGAATCAACCATTTTCCATTCACTTAACACATCGTAGAAATCGTCATGTTGGTAATTTATTCCCCAATTTATTGTAGATGAAAAAAATTTGGTTCTTTGCGCATCCTTGTAACCAGAGACAAACTGATGACTTCCCTCATGATAGATGTTCAAAATTGTAGCATTTAATTTATTTCTTGCATGATTCAGAAAGGTTCCAATTCCAAGAACGGCAATTGAATCACCGTATTCCTCTTGTGATGGATCAGTCTCTAGTTGATTGATAAAATACTGCCCTTGAATATCAAAGTACTCTCTTTCATTTGTATTGAATACTGTCGCATAGAAATTTAAATTCGTTTTTTTATCAGGCTGCCATTTGAGTGAGGTCCCTCCCATCATTGTTTGAAAGCGCGTTTGTTCTTGACCATCAAAATAAATACGAAAAGAATAAGCTTCATTTGCAGTTCCGAAATCTGTCTCCTGAGTTTGTGGTGCAAAACGAAAATTATTGGATGAGAAATGACCTAAAACGGACCAAGTCAATTTTTCTGTCAGGGAATAATTTGTTAAAAATTGTGCATCCCAAAATACAGGATTATAAGCGCCTTTGGTTGGTAAAGCATTCAATAAGTAACCATTAGACCTATATCTTGCACCAACCAAATAATTGAATCGATATGTTGGATTTGCCTCGACATGACTTTCAATACCGAGCAGTGAAGCCATTAAAGACCCATGAAAACTATCAGGCTTTTTGTATTCAATATCTAAAACTGAACTCAACTTATCACCATATTTAGCATCAAATCCTCCGGCAGAAAACCGAACACCTTTAACCAATGCTGAATTGATAAAACTCATTCCTTCTTGTTGTCCGCTTCTTGTCAAAAAAGGTCTGTAAACCATGAAGCCATTTACATAGACCAAATTCTCATCATAACTTCCTCCACGGACATTATAATTGGAGGTTAGCTCATTATTCGAAGTAGCTGCTGTCGTTAAAACTAAACCTCTTTCAACATTGCTATTTGGTAATTTTTGCCAATCAAAAAGTGTTAATTCTTTTATTTCGAAGGGATCAATGGTTGTTCCAACAACGTTAACTACCTTTTCCTCAATAAATGGAAGTTTTACATCAGGTATATTGTAAGAAGACTTGTTTTGATTGAGAATTAATTGGTATTTCGCATTGTAATCACCATAATTAAAACTTAGGATTAATGTATCAAGATTATTTGCATTAAATCGATAGAATCCCTCTTTTTCAGAATAAATTTTGAAATCTGGCCTTGATGAATTTTCGATTAGGACATTTTGTAGTCCTTTGCCTCTTTTATCAGTTACCCTACCCTCTATCTCAACGGCTTGTCCAAAAAGGCTGTGAATCGAAAGTAAAGTAAAAAAAGAAAAAAGGAATTTCTGAAACATTTCACAAAAATAGTATATGAAACGAAAACACCCACCTTTTATTTCACTCTCTTACTACCAAAAATTCAGGTGAAAAAGGTTCAATATATTTATAGATTTGTGCAATTCTTTCTTGTACGTTGCCATCAGGGCACAACGAGAAAATGGAAAAATGTCTTTCCTGAAGACCTCCATTAGGGAATAATCTATCGAAAACAGTATCAATTGACTTAAGGTCTTTTTCATGTTTTTGCTTAACTGACTTAAGTAATTTCTCCTTGATGTATCCGTATTGTTTTGCCAACTTCACACTTTCGGCGGCAATCATTTTTTCGGTATTTATATCCATGAATTTGGCTTTGTCCTCTAATTGCCATAGCAATTCATCAAATGCATTGTCAGAAATACTAAAATCAATTTCATCTGCTGAATTTGACATCAAATATTGTTTTTTAACATTGGTAATATCCGAAAACAGGTCTTCAATAACCAAATTTGATTTTTGCATTCTCATGGCATTTGCGCTATCAATCCATAATATTGAGCTTCGGGGTTTAATCATCGGATATGTAATTCCCGCTGTTTCAAATATTTTTTTTAATTGAATCCAATAAGACAGTTCACCAACGCCACCTACATAACACAGATTGGGCAAAATGCACTCTTGGTATAATGGCCTTAGTGCTACATTAGGAGAAAAACGCTCTGGAAATTCAAGTATTTCATTAATCAATTCTTCTCGGGAAAGCCTTCCAATTCCTTCAATAAAAAAATCATCTTCTAAATGAAGAATACGTTCTCTTGATTGCTCACTTAGATAAAACAAATTAATTTCTCTTGGATTCACCTGTGTTTTCAGACCATTTTTCTCAATGAGTTCATTTGTACTTTTTAAACTCTTGTATGAAAATTGCTCATTAATTTCTTTGTGTAAATGAGGGATAAAAAGCTCTTTAAGATTCTTTTTATTACCATCAATAATTATCAGTCCATAATCCTTAAATAGTTCATGAATCAAATTGAAATGGGCTTCTGCCAAAGTTTCTCCTTGATATGCATCTAGTATTGAATAAATTGAATCCGAAGATGTGTTTTGATAAAGCTGTTTAACTTTTTCTCTAAGCTCCAAAAGGCCATTACTTGAAAAATTCCCTACAGCGCCTTTTTGATTGGCTTCCCAATATAAATTTTCAGAAAATATTGTGGTTGATGCAATTTCCTCAAAATCGTGGTCTTCAGAAGCCATCCAATAGCACGGAACAAAATGAAATCCATCAAATTCTGCATTCAGTTCTTCACACATTTTAATTACATCCAATATCTTGTAAATCAAATATATCGGTCCAGTAAAAATATTTAATTGATGACCCGTCGTTACTGTAAATGTATGTTTTGAATCTATGGCGTTAATATTATTTTTTAATTTTTCTGACAAAGCGCAAGCAGCGTAGGTTTCTTTTAAATGTTTATAAAGAACATTCCTATTGTCATCAGAATAATTAGATGTCTTTTCTTGAATTTGTTTTAGAAAATTTTGTTTTGAAAAAACATAATTAATAAATGGGAGCAATTCCTCTTGACCGCTAATCAATTTATTTTGTTGATCCGTAAAAAAACCGGTTTGTCTTCTATCGAAAGTAAATTTCTGCATAGTACAAAATTAGGGTTTGCTAGAGATAAAAAAAATGATTTCTTGTGACGTATTCTCAAAAAGTAAATCAGTCGATGTATCTTTGCAAAAAAATTAATTGAATGGAAGCTATAATTAAGACGAACAAAGGAGACATGAAGGTTTCTTTTTATGATAACGACGCCCCAAATACGGTGGCTAATTTTACAAAATTAGCAAAAGAAGGATATTACAATGGATTGAAATGGCATCGTGTAATTCCAAACTTTGTTATTCAAGGTGGCTGTCCTAATTCTCGTGATGGTGCTAGCGGAATGGCAGGAACTGGAGGTCCAGGTTATCAAATTGATTGTGAATTAACAGGTGATAATCAGTATCACGACAAAGGCGTACTTTCAATGGCTCACGCTGGACGAAATACGGGAGGTTCTCAGTTTTTTGTTTGTCATTCAAGAGAAAATACTTCTCATTTGGATCGAAATCATACTTGTTTTGGAAAAGTAGTTGAAGGTGTTGATTTGATTGATGACATTCGTCAAGGAGATGAAATTATTTCAATAGAAGTTATTGAATAAAAGTATTCTCTTTAAGTTCCAAATAGATTTTGTGGCGACTTTGATTTGCAGGGCAATTTTCTTTCAATGCATTGCCAAATTCGGTTGAAAAAGGATTAACTTCTAATTGGGCCGCACATCTGGAGTAATTGAGCATCGAAAAATCCATTTTACTTAAGGTGTCTAACCTTGATATACTATCAGCGCTATTTATGCATTTGCACATTTTTTCTGCTTCGACTTTGAATTCTGCCTCTGAATGCGAAAAACAGGACATCAGGATGGGCAAAATGAGAACAACGATATAGATTTTCATAATGGAACGAAGTTACTGCTTTAGACAATTCTGATTTATTTTATTGTAAAAAAATAGTTTTGAACAAAGCAGATTTCCATTGAATTTTTCCTGTTGAAATTGTAATTTTGTTTTATGAGTGAATTTGTTGTTTCGGCTAGAAAATATAGACCCCAAACTTTCGACACAGTAGTTGGACAACAAACGATTACCTCCACGTTAAAGAATGCTATAAAAACCGAACATTTAGCTCAAGCTTTTTTGTTTTGTGGTTCAAGAGGTGTAGGAAAAACAACCAGTGCTCGAATTTTAGCAAAAACCATCAACTGTTTCAATCGCACTGAGAATATTGAAGCATGCGACCAATGTGATTCTTGCATTTCATTCAATACTGGGAATTCTTTAAATGTTTACGAATTGGATGCAGCGTCGAACAATTCTGTTGATGACATTAGGAGTTTAATCGATCAGGTAAGGATTGCTCCACAATTAGGAACGCATAAGGTGTATATTATTGATGAGGTTCATATGCTATCATCAAGTGCTTTCAATGCGTTTTTAAAAACATTGGAGGAACCGCCTAAGCATGCTATATTCATTCTTGCAACTACTGAGAAACATAAGATTATTCCTACCATTCTCTCAAGATGTCAAATTTTTGATTTCTCAAGAATTAAGGTTAAAGATATTGCCAATCATTTAGCAAAAGTTGCTACGAGTGAGGAGATAGCTTTTGAAAATGATGCTTTGCATTTGATTGCACAGAAAGCCGATGGAGCTTTGCGTGATGCCTTGTCCATTTTTGATCAAATTTCCTTGTTTACTGGGAACAACCTTACTTATAAAAGTGTAGTTGAAAATCTGAACGTTTTAGATTATGACTACTATTTTAGAGTTGTATCTTGCGCGGTCAGTGAAGATATTCCATCGTCGTTACTTTTACTTAATGACATATACGAAAAAGGGTTTGACGGTCATCATTTTATAATTGGATTATCTGAGCATTTTAGAAACCTCCTTGTTTGTAAGGACCCGAGGACAGGATCTTTGCTAGAGGTAGGTGAAAATGTTCAACAACGGTATATAGATCAAGCAAAAGAATTGGAAGGTCTTTTTATTTTGCGATCACTTTCTGTTTTAAGTAAAACGGATGTTGATTATAAATCCTCCAAAAATCAACGATTGCTTGTGGAATTTGCTCTTATGCAACTTTGTTCTTTAAAACAAGAGCAGGAAAAAAAAAATTCCTGACGGAGCCGGTTGATTTGATTCCTTTTAGCGGGCAATCATTGAGAGAAAAGGTGACGGTTGCTCCAAAACCGATTATTACCAAAACGAACACAATTCCTGTTCCTGCCCCTGAAGTAAAAACAGCTACAACTGTTAATGCTACTGGTAATTTAAACACCAGCTCCTACTCCATCAAAGGATTGTTAAAAAAAGAAGAAGAGAAAGCAGATCAATACCTTCAAGGTGACAACCTACCTCAACAGCCATACACATTTGACCATATCAAAATGCTTTGGCGGCGTCATGCATTTGAAGTAAAGGAAAAAGGTATGGAAACCTTTTACAATGCACTTATTAAAAGGGATCCAATAGTAAAAGATGATCATACTTATCTGATGGTTGTAGACAATCAAATACAGGTTGATTATATATCTCCGCATTTGGAAGAAATGGTTTCTTTTATCAGAAAGGAAGTGAAAAATTATTTGGTCCAAGTAACAATTCAACTAACTGAAGAACCAGAAGTAGAAGTAAAATTTCTTACCGGCAAGGATAAATTTGCAGCTTTAGCAAGAAAAAATCCGAATTTGCATACCTTGAAAAACACATTTAATTTGGATATTGAGTTTTGATTAAAAACTCATTCTCAATTGAATCGTTAAATCCGACTTTTTATCGCCAATAATTTCTTCAGCGCCCGAGCCAATTGATGTTCGGTTGTTGTATATAAAGACGCCATAACGAACCCACAAATCAAAATAATTTAAAAAAGAATAACGCAGTAAAACATATGCCCGATTGCCTTGATAATAATGAGCTGGAACAGCAAAAGCATACAAGGCATTGTTTTCAAATGAGTAGATTCGGGTATCATAACTATCGGTATCGAACAAGGCATAACGTAATGACAAATCAAACGGTAGGCTTTTCGGTTTGAATAATAAATCTTGAGTAATCAAAATACCTTTTTCGAAAGGCTGACTTGGTCGTTGAATGCTCACCCACTCAATTCGAGATTTCAAAGTAAAAAATTCGTTTACTGCATAGGAAACGTTGATTCGATAATTCTGTTGAACAACATTTTCCAAAGCTGTTACTGTTCCATCTGAAAATCTACTGTTTCGTTGTTTGTTCTGATACCTGTAGCGTGCATAAATCTCAAATGTCTTGGTTGGCTTATAGGATATTTGAGCAAGTCGTTCATTACCTTGAGAAGGTCCATCAATTTGGTACTTCAACCATGGAAATTTAAAAAAATCAACATATCCGTTAAAAGTCCAACTAGGCGAAAACTTAACTTTCAATCCTGCATACAAGCCATTTTCGTTTTGTGTATTGCTTCCTTCTGAAAAACCATTGTTGTAAAAAGTTTGGTATCCACGTCCATAATTTCTATAAATAACACTTAATGAGGCTCTTGTGTCTATGGAGGCAAGAAAACCATGTAAATGCGCCCAAGTACCGTTGTATGATGACCAAGAAGTTTCACCAAAGAAATTGAAATTTTGTATTACCCAACTGTAATCTCCACTCAAAGAGTACATGTCTTTACCTCTGAAATCGAACTGGTTATATGGTTGAACAGCCTTATTAAATTCTTTATCATAACCTTGATAAATACCAGCCAAGCCCAATTGTAATCCTCTGGTGGCATATCTTAAATTCCCACCTGTGATATACTCCGTTAAAACATCTTTTCTTTCTATTTCAGAATTTGTTCGATGCAGACCCGATAAATTGATACTTGTAACATATTGCAAATCATCATATAAAGAATCTGCTATACCTGATGCATCTACTTTTTTGACCGAAGCAAAACCGGTAAATGAAAAATCTTTCCATCCTAAATCAAAAGCGGCCCCTCTCAAAAAACGAGATTCATCCACAGAGGTGTATGATTTTATTGGATTTGCGGATCTTTTAACATTAGTGACATCTGCTGTTTTTCCGAAAGCATAACCAGACCACAAATTAAGCCCTTGTCCAATTTGAATTTGGTAGTCACCAATTGCAACGGCTTTCAGGTACTTTCCTCCTTTGTAAAATGCATGAAAGGAATAAAAATCAAAACCACTTTTTTGTGCTCCTTGAAAAAATTGTTCACCAGCATCTTTTTCTCCCGTCACACCGATGCTTATGTTTGTGCGATAAGAATAACGTAATCTAGTATAATAGCGGTCTGGGCTGCCGTAATAATAGGAATTACTGGTCGACAAAACCGAATCAGGAATGTTATCGTAACCAGGACGTTCTTCTGGTGTTCTTTGATATCTTAAAAACACTTCGTAATCACCCTGTTTTAAGGCTTCTTTTAATGAAACATGCAAATTATCAAGTTTATCGTCAACCCTAATAAAAGGAATTACCAATTGAATCGTAGAAAGGTCCCAATATTTTAAAGTTTGTAATTCATAGATTGAAAGCAGATTTCCGAACAACTTTCGATGGAGCAATAAGTCATTGATTTGAATGGTTGTTAATAAATTTAGTTCCTCTAAATCAGCTGATGTGGCGCTATTCAGGTTTAATGGATTGTCGTAATAAAAATAAAGTTGTTCAATAATATTGGTGAGGTCAATATCTTCAGAACCCAATTGCTCAGATATAAACTCTATGCGTTGTTGAACGATTTCAGATCGGTCTTGACTGAAAGAACTCAGTTGACATCCAACTAGAAAAACAAATAGAATTAGAAACCTCTCAATTTTCACTTTGAAAGATTAAATGTTAACGAAAAATGAGGCGACCAACCCAAAACCTGATGATAAGACGAACCCAAGTCCAATTGCAAAGGTTTGAATTTATATCCAAAACCAAATGTGCCTTCAAAAGGGGCAGTATTCAAACCTCCTCTAATAAAAAACTTGTTTAATGGTTGGTATTCAATTCCAATTTTTGCACGAAGAGGATAATTAATATTTTTTTCTGCTTCGAGCGCTAATAAAACCTTGGATGAGAGGTTGTAGCTTGTTCCTAATCTCATGGTAGTGCCAAAACGTTCATTCTGATAGTCTGCCAATTTGGTTCTTCCCAAATTAAAAACGCTCGCACCGATTCTCCACTTTTCAGAAATATTATAAAGCAATCCCAATTCTGCTGTGACCGTATGCAATGATCCGTATTGTTCGCGAAGTTGTAATCCTAAATAATTCATTTGAACACCGACACTGAAATTTTCAGCGAGTAGCATACTGTATCCTAATCCTGCTCTGGTTGTTCGGTATAATTCAAAACCATATAATTGAGCGCCAACAGATAATACACCTTTTTTGAGCGGTTGAACATAAACAGCACCTTGAGATTGTAACTCTTTGAGCAGAAACCGATTTTCATAACAGATTCCACCAGCGACAGTTTTCTGAAATCCCAATGCACCTGGATTGTGATGAAATGACCAAGGATCAACAACTGCAACCATTGCATTGGACATTGAATTTGCCCTTGCTCCCATTGGCAGATTAGGTTGCGCTAATAGAAATTGGTTGTTCAGAATAAGTAATAGTGCTAAAATTCTAAGCATGATTAAAATTAATCAAATGATTGTTGTCAACCTTAGTAAGCTATTGAATTCGTAAATTAATTTTCAACATTCTTTTTCACAAACTCATTTATAGCGTCAAATTCAATTTCAGTTGCCAAAACAAATGGTTCATTTAATTCGAGCATATCCATTATTCTCAAAATTTCTGGATATTGTTTGGCTTCAATTTTAAACAACCACCAACTCGAACCCATTTCTTGTAATTCGATAAATGAACGTTCATTTAATATCTTATAAAATGATTTGGCATTAGTCAACTTTCTATATTGAGGAAACTGTTTATTTTTATCGGACATAAAGTAAAAATACAAATATTCATTTTCGATTTTGACTAAAAAAGAAAAAGCCCAATACATCATTGATTCCTTGGAACGCTTATACCCAGAAACACCAGTTCCATTGGATCATTCTGATGCATACACTTTATTGATTGCAGTATTGTTATCGGCACAATGCACAGATGCTAGGGTAAATATTATTACACCCTTTCTTTTTGCTAAAGCAAATAAGCCCGAGGACATGGTAAAGCTAAGCGTTAACGAAATCAGAGAAATTATTAAACCATGTGGACTTTCTCCAAGAAAATCTGCGGCCATTCACGAATTATCAAAAATAATTCTTGAGAAACACAATGGTTCAGTTCCTGACAATTTTGAAGATTTGGAGGAGCTACCTGGTGTTGGCCACAAGACAGCGAGTGTTGTTATGGCTCAAGCTTTCAATGTTCCTGCGTTTCCAGTTGACACGCATATTCATCGGCTTTTGACCAGATGGGGAATTACGAATGGTAAAAATGTTGAACAAACGGAAAAAGATGCAAAAAAATTATTTCCAAGGGAACTATGGAATAAATTGCATCTCCAAATCATCTTTTACGGAAGGGAATATTCACCTGCGCGTTCACCAAAAAAAGAACAAGATTTTATTACTGTAAAAATTGGAACTTCAAAAGCAATTAAAGAATTGAAATAATTATGTCACCTGAAAAATATATTGAGCAAATTCAAGAAGAAAGGAAAGCTGTTTTTCAAGAATTGAGAGCGACTATCAAAGACAATCTACCAAATGGATTTGAAGAACAAATGAGTTATGGAATGATTGGCTATGTGGTCCCCCACAAACTTTATCCTAAAGGTTATCACTGTGATCCAAAATTACCTTTGCCATTTTTATCCATTGCCTCACAAAAGAATTTTATCGCAGTTTACCATATGGGAATTTATGCAGATGAGAAGCTGTTAAAATGGTTTACTGAAGAATTTCCTAAGCATTCCAAATCAAAATTGGACATGGGGAAAAGCTGTATACGATTCAAAAAAATGAACGATATCCCATTACATCTTATTTCAGAATTGTGTCAAAAAATGACGCCACAACAGTGGATTGAATTGTACGAAAAAGCTTTTAGGAAATAGCATTTTCTGATTCCTCAGGAATACGTTTCAAACCTTTCCATAAGATGACTATTCCAGCAATGACTAAAGGAATACTCAAAATTTGACCTGTATTAATTGGTAAATAAGCATCTCTTGCAGTTAGTCCTAGTTTTACAAATTCAACCATAAAGCGGGCGCCAAAAATTAAAATTAGAAAAGTCCCAAAAACAATTCCTTGACGTTTCCATGCGTCCTTTTTCCAAAATAAATACATCAAAATTCCGAATGCAATAAAATAGCAAATGGCTTCATATAATTGAGCTGGGTGTCTCGCTGGAATTGATTCCCACGAACAATCATAAACCAATGAATTCCCGACATAAGTTGGATTGCAATCGTTATATAAAAATTTAAATCCCCATGGCAAGGTTGTTTCATCACCAACGATTTCATGGTTCATCAAGTTTCCGAGTCGAATAAAACCACCGGCAACTGCAATTGGAGCAGCAATGCGGTCGAGCATCCACAAGTATGATTTATGAATAACTTTTCGAGAGAAATAAAATAGGGTTAATAAAAGAACAACAGCAGCACCATGACTGGCCAAACCTCCTTCCCAAATTTTGAACATTTCTATCGGATGCGAGAAATAACCTTTATCAATTATATTGCCTGCCTCGTCAAACGTATCCCAATAAGGTCCATAGAAAAAAACATGTCCTAATCGTGCACCAACGATGGTTCCTACCACCATGAACAAAACTAACTTGTCGAGATATTTTTCGTCTATTTTTTCTTTTTTGAACATCTTTTGGATAACAAAATACCCTATGATCATTCCTGAAACAAACAATAAACCGTACCAATTCGGTGTTTTCCAACCCTCAATAATTTCGGTACTTACATCCCAATTTATAAACGAAATCACGCTTTATTTTTTTCTGATAAGTGAATCAAAGGTAATGGTTTTTCTTTATGCATTTGATAAGGCAGCTTTTCAGACCGTCCTTTTTTGAAGATCAAATTACTCACTGTTTTTCCTTTTCTTAATGCTTTTTGTTCGTCCAAAGGCAAATGAATGGTATCTAGACAACTATCAGAGCAACAGCCTTCCATTTTTTCTTTACAAGCCTCGCATTGAATAAAAAGTAAATGGCAAGCCTCATTCAAACAATTCGCATGGGTGTCAGCTGGATTTCCACATTGATGACAAACTGCAATGATATCATCTGAAATACGTTCACCACGACGTTCATCAAACACGAAATTTTTGCCGATAAATTTATTATCCAGTCCTTTTTCGCGGCATTCATTGGCGTATTTGATTATTCCTCCCTCCAACTGATGGACGTTTTTAAATCCTCTATGTTTGAACCATGCCGATGCCTTTTCACATCGAATTCCGCCTGTGCAATACATCACAACATTTTTTTCTTCATTTCCCTTTAGATAGGTATCTTCAATAAAAGGTAATGATTCTCTAAACGTATCGACATCCGGCAAAATGGCACCTTGAAAATGGCCGACCTCAGATTCGTAGTGATTTCTGAAATCAATTAAAATCGTATCAGGTTGATTGGTCAATTCATTAAACTCCTCGGCTGAAAGGTGTTTTCCTTTATTGGTAACATCGAAAGCTTCATCGCTCAATCCGTCGGCGAGTATTTTGTCTCGAACTTTAATTTTCAATTTGAGAAATGGAAATTCTGCTTCAGCATCATCGACAGCAATATTCAAACGAATGCCATTTAGAAATTCAATTTCGTAAAGTCCTGTTCTGAATTGATCTAAGTTATTTAAAGGAACAGAAATTTGGGCATTAATTCCTTCTTTGGCGACGTATGTTCTTCCAACTACATCTAATTTTGACCACATTTGAAATAAGTGATCTCTGAATAAACGAGGATTAGTTATGTGCGCATACTGGTAAAAAGATATAGTTACAAATTGGTAACCTAGCTCTCTCCACTTCGCTTCTAATTCCTCCTTATTTAATGTATTCCACAGTTGCATGCTATGTTTGTTTAAATAAAAAGAGCTGCGAAGTTAGATTATTTTTAATAAAAAAAAGATAAACCTTTAATACATTTTTTTCAAATTATCTATAAATAATCTTGATATTAGATAAATTAGTTACTTCTAAAGTTTACAATGCATACCATTCCATTAGAATTAGCAAAATTATTTAAAGCAGCATCTGTTGATTCTATTTCATACCTGCCTGCTTCCCGTCATCTACCAAACGAAAATGAATCTTTTAGATTGGCAGCTGTTGCAATTGTTATTTATAGAGAGTTTGGGATATTGAAAACTATTCTCACTTTGCGTTCAGCTTATAATGGACACCACTCTGGACAGGTAAGCTTTCCTGGTGGCAAATTCGATGAAGCAGATAATGATTTAATTCAAACCGCACGCAGGGAATGTTATGAAGAAATCGGTATTCATTATCGAGAGGGCATTCATATTGGGAAACTTGAGAATTTATATATCCCTGTTAGCGGTTTTTTAATAGAACCTCATCTGTTTTATTATGAAACTTTGCCTGAATTGAGCAAAAATGAGCGAGAAGTTGCAGAATTGATCCCTTTCGAACTATCTGAACTGATAAAAACTGAAATAAAATCATTGCGAAATATCAATCACCGGGAGCGCACCATTAAAAACACACCCGTTTTCCATATTTCAGGACATCAGGTATGGGGAGCAACGGCAATTCTGCTCGAAGATTTAAGAAGAATAATTATTGCCTTATCAGAATCTGAATCTAGCAAAGCCGAATGAAGTTGATATGCTATTTGATTTTTCCATAAATAAGGAAAGTGCATCATATGATGATATCCCAAACTCATAAGCACCGTCTTTCAAAATGAAACGAATACCAAGTGGAATGTTATTTTTATATATTCCACCTCCGAAATAACCAGCACTAAGGGCTAACCATTTGACTGGTTTAATATCGCCTCCAAATGCAAATACGGCATTGGCGATGCTACCAAGATTACTCTTATCAAATGGAGCCACCAAATCAAAACCAATACTTGCGATTTTCCCCAAATCTAAACTTGCTCCTAATCGAAAATTTGCTGCATTTTGAACAGTATATTTCTCTTGTCCCTGAAGTGATAATATTCCACCATCATTTAACATTTGATTAACCGCTTGAGTAACATTGTAATCGTTTAGGCCATTTAGCGATACACTAGTTAACAGCGTATCATTTACGCGATAAACGTTTCTAGTATATGTAACTTGCCCCAAGTTATTAACGGCCGCTGCAATTTTCAATTTATTAAATAAAATGACACTTGCAGATACATCTAAACCAAATCCATTCCCTACAACTTTTGGCAATAAACTTCCTTTATCTGTTGATGTTGAGGGATTTCCATTTGCAATACTACCATAATCCAAATTAAAGTTTGGAGACATGGACGAATACATATATAGCCCATTGTCATCAGAGGTCATATTGAACATTGCAACAGATTGAATGAAGCGGCCGCCTATACCTCCATAAAGAACGAACACCGAATCCTTACCAAAAATTTTTCTTCCGTATCCAAAATTATAGTGACGGTTCCATACCCCTTTTATTTCTGAACCTTTGGTTACATCTGAAATATTTAATGGAACAGAAATGTTTCCTTGAATTACAGCATTTAAAGTGTCTTGGGATAAATTACCGATGTTTGCAATCATTGAAGTATCTCCATTCACAACTATTGTCAAAGAATCAAAGTAATCTGCAAATTGCCCATTAAATATGAGATTCGATGTTCTTTCATTCAATCTGGAATACCAGTTGTAATTTTCCGAAATGTTGAAAGCGATTCCACCAAACTTTTGATTTTGATATGAAAACCCAAACCAATTGTATTGCGCAAACATACTTATACCAGCAGATGCATATTCTCCGGCTGTTTGCTGTGCTTGTTGCCAATTGAATTGCGAATTGGACTTATTTAAAAGCGCATCCTTGACAGAACCATATAAATTTTTCAATTGTCCAACATTCAAAGCATCTGAGTACACTCCTGCCCCAAATTCAGTCAAACCCATTGTAAACTGTTTATCCTTAAAACCTGTGCCCCAACCTAAAGCAGAATTATTTATTCCTAGACAATGGTAATCAGTTACAAAAGTTGTTGCAGCTCCTTTTCCCACCGCTTCATAGGCAACACCTTGTGTTTGTGCAATAGAATTGGATATAAAAAATATTGAAGCTGATAATGGTAACCAGAAATTTTTCATTGGATTGGATTTTAAATTTCGGAGTGAAGATAATGAAATTCCCGAATTATATAAAAACAAAAAGAGGAACAAATCCTATGAAACTTGTTCCTCTTTTTGCTAAACCATGCTAAAACTACTAGACCTAAAACTACAACTATGAAAATTGTATAGGGCAAAATTAACAACTTTTTCGAAGTTCGCAAATTAAAAAATGTTAAAATTATGCTAACGCTACATCAAGCACCATCATTACTAGGAATCCACCAATAAAACCAAGCACCGCTATATCGGTGTATTTATCGCGTTGTGTTTCGGGAATAACTTCTTCTACAACAACAAAAATCATCGCCCCAGCAGCAAAAGCCAGGGCAAAAGGTAAAAGAGGCTGCATGTAGATCACGGTAAGTGCGCCAATTACACCTGCAATAGGTTCTACAATAGCGGAAAGTTGACCATACCAGAAACTTTTCCAGCGGCTTACGCCTGCCCTTCTGAGCGGCATGGCTACTGCAAATCCTTCAGGGAAATTTTGAATGCCAATTCCGATAGCCAAAGCAATTGCTCCGGAAATTGTTGCTCCATCCATACCAGTTGCTGCTGCGCCGAACAAAACACCTACCGCCAATCCTTCCGGAATGTTGTGTAAGGTAATAGCCAAAACTAAAAGTGTTGATTTGTGCAATTGCGTTTTTACACCTTCTTTTTCTTCCTCCTTAAAATTGATATGTAGATGTGGGAGTTTTTTATCCAAAAAAAACAAAAACAAAGCACCAGTCAAAAATCCAACAGCAGCAGGTACCCAAGGTGCAGATGGGAAATACTTTTCTGACATTTCTATCGCAGGATTCAACAAGGACCAAAAACTGGCTGCAACCATCACACCGCCCGTAAAACCTAACATTCCATCCAAAACACCGCGATGCATCGTTTTGAAAAAAAACACCAATGAGGCTCCTAAAGCGGTCAATAACCACGTAAATGTAGTTGCAATTAATGCTGCCACTACGGGATCTAAACCACGAAAGAATTCCTCCAAACTGTTCATAACCGATAAAAGTTATTTGTAAACTTAACAACTTTTGTGCGTCTAAGTTCGTGTTTTTAACAGTATCTTTGCGGTCAATTTAAGTAAAGAATCAAAAAATGGCAACGAATCGAACATTTACAATGTTAAAACCCGATGCAATCGAGAATGGTTATGCGGGAAAAATTTTAGACATGATAATTCAGGCTGGCTTTGAAATTAAAGCAATGAAATTAACACGCCTGACAACAGAACAAGCACAAAAATTTTACGAAGTTCATGCAGAGCGACCTTTCTACGGTGAATTGGTTGAATATATGACGTCAGGTCCTATAGTTGCAGCAATCTTAGAGAAAGAAAATGCTGTTGCAGATTTCAGAACCTTAATCGGTGCTACGGATCCAGCAGAAGCGGCAGAAGGAACCATCAGAAAAAATTACGCAGAATCCAAAGGTAGAAATGCTGTTCATGGTTCTGATTCAGATGAAAATGCAGAAATAGAAGGGATATTTCACTTTTCTTCTTCTGAAATTTTATAAAAAAAACTATTATATTTTAGTTTAAGACCTTCTTCGGATGGTCTTTTTTTTTGATAAATAATTAGGTTCAAAATAAAAATGTTTTAACTCTTGTTTGAGCTAACAAATAGGTTAAAATTGAATTAGCAAAGAGAGATATTATCGTTATTTTTGAGCAAATAAAAAACACATGTCATCAAGAAAATATTCCGTTGAAGAACGCTTTGTTCGCTACGCGCAAATCGACACCACTGCTGATCCAAATTCGACCAGTTTTCCATCTTCTATGAAACAAAAGAACTTGGGTGAATTATTAGCTCAAGAATTACTCGCGATGGGAATAAAGGATGCTGAAATGGATGAATGGGGCTATGTCTACGGGACCATTCCGTCGACCAGCTCCAAAGATAACTTGCCAACACTCTGTTTTTGTTCCCACATGGACACAGCTCCAGATTGTTCGGGAACCAATGTTAAACCTATCGTTCATCGAAATTTTGATGGCACCCCAATCACACTTCCAGATGATCCGAGTCAAGTTATAACAACTGAGCGGCACCCATACCTTCAAACAAAAATAGGTGATGACATCATAACAGCAAGTGGATTAACTTTATTGGGCGCCGATGATAAAGCTGGTGTTGCGATTATAATGGATTTAGCAGAATTCTTAATGCACAATCAAAATATTCCGCATGGTCCTATACGTATTTTATTTACGCCAGATGAAGAAGTGGGTCGTGGTGTGGAGCATTTAGATATGAAAAAATTAAACGCTGATTTTGGCTACACATTAGATGGCGGTCAATTGGGAGATTTAGAAGACGAATCTTTTTCCGCCGATGCTGTAAAAATAGTTATTCAAGGTGTTTCTGCTCATCCAGGATATGCCAAAAACAAGATGGAAAGTGCAATAAAAATCGCCAGTGATTTTATTGCTGCGCTTCCCAAAAACGAGTGGTCACCAGAATCTACGGCGCACCGTGAAGGATTCGTTCACCCAACTTCTGTTGAAGGATCATTGGAAATATCGACTTTACATTTTATCATACGCGACCACAAAACTGAAAACCTACAATTGTTTATAAATCGATTGGAAGGTATTTTAAAAGAAGTAATGGCAAACTATCCGAAATCCACCTACACCTTAGAAATAACAGAACAGTACCGCAATATGAAAGAGGTACTTGATAATGTTCCTTTTGTAGTTGATTTCGCGAAAAAAGCAATGACCAATGCTGGCATAGAAGCGAAAGTTTCATTGATAAGAGGTGGTACAGATGGTTCGCGACTTTCATTTATGGGGCTGCCATGCCCGAATATTTTCACCGGAGAAATGGCAATTCATTCCAAACATGAGTTTGTTAGTGTTCAAGACATGCAAAAAGCAAGTGATACTTTGGTTGAATTGGTTCAAATTTGGGAAAACGAATATTCAGTAAATTAAACCATGGATCATCGTCAACTGATAAAAAATATTAAGTCAGGTCAGCTTGAAAACATTTATTTCTTGCATGGCGAAGAGCCTTATTTTATTGAGGAAATAACCAATGCTATTTTAGAAAACGCATTGGAAGAACACGAACGTGATTTCAATCAAATTGTGATTTACGGAAAAGATGCTGAACCTTTGAGCTTAATTTCAGAATTGAAGAATTACCCAATGATGGCAGCTAGGAAATTGGTCATTTTAAAAGAAGCACAAGATTTCAAACATTTCGATTATTTAGAAGGATATTGTGAAGCTCCATCTCCGACTACAATTTTTGTTGTCAACTATAAATACAAAGCTTTCGATTCGAGAAAAAAAATCATGAAATCCATCTTAAAAAATGGAATTGTATTCAAATCGGATAAAGTTAAAGAATACTTGCTAAACGACTGGATACAACAAACAGTAAAAGGAAAAGGTTTCGCAATAAGTTCAAAAGCTACAATGTTGCTTGCTGAATTTTTAGGCAATGACTTGGGACGTATCGTTAATGAAATTGATAAACTTTCAATATTAATTGAAAAAGGCACAACTATCAACGAGGTACATATTGAAGAGAATATTGGTATTTCTAAAGATTATAATGTTTATGAATTGACAAATGCAGTTGCACAAAATAATTTTCAGAAAGCTTTTAAAATAGTTGATTATTTCAATCACAACCCTAAAGCGACAAGCATTGTGATGGTTATCCCCAACCTATTTAAATTATTTTCTCAAATGATGCGCATACACTTTGTTCCCAACAAATCAAAGGATGGTGTTGCGAGTTATTTAAAAATTCATCCTTTTGTTGCAGGAGAATTATTGGCGGCTACAAAACATTTCAATCCAAAGAAAATAGCCGCGAACATTGAGGTACTCCATGAATATGATTTGAAATCGAAAGGAATAGGTAGTACAGGCGCAGTATCAGAGGGCGAATTGATGAAAGAAATGGTTTTTAGACTTTTGCACTGATGCATTCATTTTATATTCCGGAACTGGTCGACTCAGATACAACTCAGAAACTTTCTGATGAAGAATCACTGCATGCTTGTAAAGTGCTCCGCTTGCAAAGTGGGGTAAAAATAAGGGTATTCAATGGAAAAGGATTGTCAGCAATAGCTGAGATCGATTTTATTCATCCTAAAAACACCTCTATTATCATCTCTGAAAAACCATATTTTGAAGAATTGAAATACGAACTTCATATTGCCATCGCTCCAACCAAAATGAATGAACGAATGGAATGGTTTGTTGAAAAAGCGACAGAAATTGGCGCAACCACAATCACTTTTATCAATTGTCACAATTCAGAAAGAAAACAAATTAATATTGAAAGGTTTCGTCGAATTGCTTTGGCTGCAGTAAAACAATCGCAACGCTTGAATCTCCCGTTGATTAACGACCTCACCTCGTTTCAGTCCTTTTGTGAACTTCATAAAGACGGATTCATTGCCCACTGTTACAATCAAGAGAAAATAGCTTTCTCACAAATCGAAACAATAACAAATGCAACCATATTAATTGGACCTGAGGGTGATTTTTCAAAAGAAGAAGTTGATTTGGCATTAAAATATGGTTACAAAGGATTATCTTTAGGTTCGAACAGGTTACGAACTGAAACCGCTGGAATAGTAGCAGTAACGCAATTTATGCAACACATTTTAAATTAATAATGAAAATAATATTTAGTAAGTTTTGGCTTTTATTATTGATTTCAGGCATGAATTCATGGTCTTTCTCGCAGTCATCTATGCAATTGGCTGTTCTGAAATACAATGGTGGAGGTGATTATTATGCCAATCCCACATCATTGCCTAATTTGGTAAAATTCTGCAACAAGGAATTGGGTACTGCGATTTCTTCTGAAGTTCCATATGTCGAAGCCGCCAGTCAGGATATTTATATGTATCCAATGATTCACATGACCGGACATGGCAATGTTGTATTTTCTTCTGCGGAGTCCGAGAATCTCAGGACCTATCTTACGGCAGGTGGCTTCTTGCATATCGACGACAATTATGGAATGGATGAATTCATCCGCGTAGAATTGAAAAAACTTTTTCCTTCTAATGATTTGGTTGAATTACCTTTCGATCATCCTATTTTTCATCAAAAATATGACTTCAATGGTTTACCTAAAATTCATGAGCATGATGGAAAGCGCCCCCAGGCATTTGGAATTATCATTGATGGAAGATTGGTTTGTTTGTATACCTATGAAACGGATCTAGGTGATGGATGGGAAGACCAAGCTGTTCACAATGACCCTCAAAACAAAAGATTAGAAGCGCTTCAAATGGGAGCAAATATTTTAATTTACGCTTTTATGAAATAATAGCATTACATTCTATTCGGAACATCAATTCCAAGTAATTGCATTGCATTTTTCACCACTGAAGCCACTTCTTTACTCAACACCAAACGCATGTATTTCAAATCTTCGTTAGGTTCGTTTAAGATATATACGGATTGATAAAAATGATTGTAAGTTTTAACCAATTCAAAGCAATAATTAGCAATAATAGCGGGCGAAAGTGTTTTAGCAGCTTCTGAAATGGTTTCTGGAAATTCAGAAAGCAATTTAACAATTTCAATTTCTTCTTTGCATAATTCACATGAACTTGAAACCGAACGATTCAAATCCATTCCAGATTTCAAAAGTAATGATTGAATGCGCGCATGAGCATATTGAATAAAAGGACCAGTATTACCATTTAATTCAATTGATTCCTCAGGATTGAATAACATTCGTTTTTTAGGATCAACTTTGAGTAAATAATATTTTAATCCTCCAAGACCTATTGTGCGATACAATTGATTTTTTTCTCCATCGTTCATTCCCTCTAAGTGCCCTCGCTCTTTGGTCATTTCAGTTGCTTTTTCAATAACCTCAGCCATTAAATCGTCAGCATCCACTACAGTTCCTTCTCTGGATTTCATTTTCCCTGTAGGTAAATCAACCATTCCATAAGATAAATGCGAACAAGCTTCTGCCCAAGAGTATCCCATTTTTTTCAAAATCAGAAACAACACTTTGAAGTGATAATCTTGTTCATTCCCAACTGTATATATTACCCTACTTAAATCCGGAAAATCTTTAAAACGATCTAATGCTGTTCCAATATCCTGTGTAATATATACTGCTGTTCCATCTGAGCGCAGGACCAACTTTTCATCCAGACCTTCATCAGTCAAATCGATCCAAACCGAACCATCTTCTTTTTTGAAGAAAACACCTTTATTTAATCCTTCAAGTATCACATCCTTACCTAGAAGATAAGTGTCTGATTCATAATACAATTTATCAAATTGAACACCCATTGTTTGGTAGGTTTTTTCAAAACCATCATATACCCAACCATTCATCGTGGACCAAAGTAAATATGTTTGTGGATCGCGCGCCTCCCACTTAACCAACATATCCTTTGC
>CANJNE010000025.1 GCA_947475275.1 Flavobacteriales bacterium
CCTGAAATATCTACCATATCACATCGGACAGGATTTCCGGTAATGGTAATCTTTTCTTTTGGAAAGAACTTCTCTAATCCTTCATAAGCGGTGCAAATTGCCGAAACTTTTTGAGCAAGTAATTTATTTGTTTTTCCAGGAAATGAATTTTGTTCTTGAATAATAGTAGGTACTTTCAACCAAGTCGCCATTTTTAAGGTTGGACCACTTGCATATCCTCCAACACCAATTACAACCTGTGGTTTAAAAGCCTTTATTATTTTGCGAGCCTTCAAGAGGCTTCCGATTATTTTAAATGGTAAAAGAAAATTGGATAAAGAAAATTTTCTTTGAAAACCTGCAATTTTAAGCCCTTCAATTCTGTAGCCTGCGGCAGGAACCTTCTCCATTTCCATTTTACCGATTGCACCAACAAAAAGTATTTCAGCTTCTGGGTTCCTTTTTCTTATTTCATCAGCTATCGCAATTGCTGGAAATATATGTCCACCAGTACCTCCACCAGATATTATTGCACGTTTTATTTTCATACTTGAGCTAATGTATTGATCGTTTCTTCTTTGACTTCTACATTTTGTGTTTTTGCGATGGATTGGACGACACCGATTGCAACGCATGTCATAATTAGTGCAGATCCTCCCATTGCTAGTAAGGGCATATTTTGTCCGGTAACAGGAAATACTCCTGTACAAACGAGCATATTTATTGAAGCTTGGGTCAAAATGAGAATTCCGATACCCAAGCAAACATATGTTTCGAATAATTTCTCTGATCGCAAAGCAATTCTGATAATTCGATACAATAAAATCATGTATAATAAAACCAGAAACAATGCGGAAACCAATCCAAATTCTTCCACGAAAGAAGCAAAATAAAAATCGGCATAAGCTTCAGGAATATCTTCCTTTAATTTTCCGTCCCCAACGCCCTGACCTAAAAGTGAACCATTATGTATTGCCAGTTCCGCGTTCATTGACTGTGAGTTGGACATTACATCGTCAGGGTTTTCAATTTTATTAAAAATTCGATTTTCCCAAGTTTGGTATCGTGGCAATAAATTCAGATCAGGCAAAGCCTTGTGTGCTAACACAGCTAAAAAAGCTAGTGTAATTACTGCTGCACCAACAATCATCAATTTAGAGATTGGGACCTTTCCAATAAACATAATAACCAAACAAATTAGAAGTAATAGTGCAGCAGTTGAAAAGTTATCTTTAACAATTAACAAAAAGATTATTAATACTGGCAGAAAAACTGGCCAGAAGCCTTTGGACCAACTATTAAGCACATCCTTTTTAATACTCAATAACTTTGAGATATAGATAATTAGGGCAAGTTTAGCAAAATCCGAAGATTGAAATGTAAGGCCAACAAACGGAATTCGAATCCATCTACCCGCATCATTAACCTTGGCGCCAAAGAACAGTGTAAAAATGAGCAAACCAATAGCAACAACATACCCGAACTTTGAGAATTGCCCAATATATTTTGGATCCCTTTTGTGAAGCCAAAACATGACAAGGAAACCGAGAATTACATATACCGCATGTTTCGATAAATATTTAAAAGGTGTCCCTCCTTCTATTTTAACTAGAATTGGAACAAAACTGTATACGCTTACCAATGAAAACATTAGCATGAGCAAGGTAATAATCCAAATTACATTGTCGCCTTTTAAATATGACAGGTATTGCCTCATTTAATTTGAACCATTGATAAATAGTTTTCAAAATTTAATTTATCCTCTTCCCAACTCTCAGACGAAGATGTAAACATTAGAACACGTTGGGTACCTTGTAACATTTGAAAGCATTCAAAAGCACTTATTAAGTTTTTTGTTCCAATAACATGTTTGACTTCATTAAGAAGATTTTCTGGCAATGAAAAAATAGAATTATCATAACAGATTACCGCGTGAAGGTTATTTACTATGGTATTATCATCATGAATTGTTCTTATGATATCATTTTCGTTGGCCAACCAAATCACATGAAAAGGAAAGGCAGACAAAGTATTTGTTATGAGTTCAGGATCAGGTAAAAACCATGAAAAAACATCCATACCCCATAATTTACCATGCGAACGCATGGTCGTAGTATTCAACTTTTTCAGACTTTCTTTTCGAAAATCCAACAGTCGATTTTCTAAATTAAGATCTTGTTTTTTCTCCATAGAAAAAAATTAAAGTGCTCTTACTGCTTCCTTAAATTGATTCCCTCTGTCTTCGTAATTCTCAAATAAATCAAATGAAGCACAAGCTGGTGATAACAAAACAGTTTCACCGTCTTTTGCCAAACGGTAGCCATAAGCAACTGCCTCCAAAGCTGATTTGGCTTCAACTATTTGATCAACAATTCCTGTAAAGGATTCGACAATTTTTTGGTTATCCACGCCAAGACAAATAATTGCCTTAACCTTAGATTTAACCAATTCGGAAAGTTCAGCATAATCGTTGCCTTTATCAACACCTCCTACAATCCAAACTGTTGGTTTCTCCATGCTCTCGAGTGCAAACCATGTAGAATTAACATTGGTAGCTTTAGAGTCATTGATGAATTCGATACCATGCACCTTTGCTACAAACTCCAGGCGATGTTCAACGTTAACGAAATCTTCCAAACTTTCTCGGACAACTTCTTTACGGATTTCCAAAATGCGTGCTGCAATACCAGACGCCAAGGAATTTTGGGTATTGTGTTTACCCTTTAGAGCTAAATCGTGAATTGACATAGTAAATTGATCTTTTATGTTTATTGTTATTTGTTTATCATCTGCATATCCGCCTTGGGATATGATATTTTTCAAGGAAAATGGCGCTACTTTAGCATTGATATTTTTTCGTTCCACCTCTCCACGTATAATCGGATCATCATAATTGTAAATGAACCAATCATTCTCAGTTTGATTTTGAAGAATTCTGAATTTAGCATTCACGTAATTCTGCATTTCATAGTTGTATCGATCAAGATGGTCTGGAGTGATATTGGTAAGGACAGCAATATGAGCTTTGAAATCATACATGTCATCTAATTGAAAAGAACTCAATTCAAGAACATACCATTCGCAATCGTCAACAGCTACTTGTCTTGCTAAACTTTTACCGACATTCCCAGCTAAACCAACATTTAATTTTGCCTTTTTAAGAATGTGGTAAGTAAGCATTGTAGTGGTGGTTTTACCATTGCTTCCAGTGATAGCAATAAATTTTGCTTTTGAATAATGGGCAGCGAACTCTATTTCCGAGATTATTTTTTTACCTAATTTTTTAAGCTCTACAATTACATTAGCTGTATCTGGAATACCAGGCGATTTTATAACAAGATCAGCTGAAAGCATTTTATTCATGGTATGTCCACCCGCTTCCCATTCAACATTTAAATCATTTAATTCAGTCTGAAAATCATCTTTAACAGATCCAAAATCGGAAACGAGAACTGTCCAGCCATGCTTCTTTGCAAGGCAGGCTGCACCTACGCCGCTTTCGCCAGCACCTAAAATAACGATATATTTTCCTTCCAACTTCACGTTTTATCGAAGCTTTAAGGTTACAATTGTTATTACTGCGAGGATTACACCAACAATCCAAAATCTAGAAACAATTTTTGCTTCATGAATTCCTTTTTTCTGAAAATGGTGATGTAAGGGAGCCATTAAAAAAATCCGTTTACCTTCACCTGAGCGTTTTTTAGTAAATTTGAAATACCCGACTTGTAGAACGACCGATAGATTTTCAATAAGAAAAATTCCACATAAAACAGGTATTAAGAGTTCTTTCCGAATGGAAATGGCAAAAACAGCTATTATTCCTCCGAGGGCCAAACTGCCAGTGTCACCCATAAACACTTGTGCCGGATATGAGTTATACCATAGAAATCCAATACAAGCGCCCACAAATGCAGAAATAAAAATTACCAATTCTTCTGCATTTGGAATATACATAACATTTAAGTAATCCGCGAACGTGGCATTTGAACTAACGTAGGCGAGAATTGCCAAAACCAAACCTATTATTGCGGACGTTCCGGTTGCCAAACCATCCAAACCATCGGTCATGTTGGCACCATTCGAAACGGCAATAACAATAAAAATTACAATTGGGATAAACAATAACCAGCCATAAGATTTATCCAAATCACCAATTAACCAGTTGTAATTGAATTCGTTTCCTTTTACGAAAGGAATCGTGGTAGTCATATCGTCGGTTTTAATCCATTTGTAATTTTCGTTCTCGCTATTAACGTGTTCGTGGGTTACGAAAGTTTCTTTGGCTTGCAACTGGTAGTCTGCAGAAACGCGCTTATGAACAGTAACATCTTCAGAGAAATAAAGAATCGATCCAACGATCAACCCAACACCAATTTGACCTACGACTTTAAAGCGCCCTGCAAGGCCTTCCTTATTTTTCCTAAACACCTTGATGTAATCATCTAAAAAACCAATAAAACCTAGCCAAATCGTGGCTATCAACATGGTCACAACATAGATATTATGTAATTTCGCGAATAGAAGTGTTGGAATTAATATTGCGCTCAAAATAATAATACCACCCATTGTAGGTGTGCCTGATTTTTCAATTTGTCCAGCCAATCCCAGGTCCCTAACTGTTTCACCGATTTGTTGTTTTCTGAGCAGATTTATCAATCTTTTTCCAAAGAAGATGGAGATAATTAGAGAGGATATAAGTGCTAATGCCGCTCTAAAGGAAATATACTGAAAAACCCCAGCACCAGGGAAGTTCAAAGAATCGAGATAGTCAAATAAATAGTATAACATTATTTAGAGAGTTTATCAAATAGTTCAACAGTTATTTTCATGTCATCAAAGGGGTACTTCACCCCGTTGATTTCTTGGTATTTTTCATGCCCTTTACCGGCAACAAGAATGATGTCATCATTATTTGCCAAGTTAATTGCTGTCTTTATGGCTTGATAACGATCAACAATACTGATCACTTTAGCATCCAGTTCTTCTGAAATCCCAACAAGCATGTCTTCAATGATCTGCTCAGGCTTCTCAGTTCTTGGATTATCAGAAGTTAAGATTACTTTGTCACTTTTCTGCGCAGCAATATTTGCCATTTTTGGACGCTTGTCTTTATCTCTATCTCCACCACATCCGATAATTGTTATCAATTGATCGCCTTTACTTTTAATATTCAGAATGGTATCCAAAACATTCTCTAGCGCATCAGGCGTATGCGCATAGTCAATAATTGCAGTTACCCCTTTAGTACTTTTGAGGTATTGGAAGCGCCCTTCAACTGAATTAAGATTGCTTAAAATTGTTAAGACCTCAGTTTCATCCTCTCCAAGCAGCAGGCTAACACCAAAAACAGCTAATAAATTGTACGCATTAAAATCTCCAATAAGCTTTGTCCAAACTTCTTTCCCATTGATGTTTAGTGCAAGTCCAGAAAGTTGATTTTCTAGAACTTTACCCTTGAAATCAGCAATTTGCTTTAGCGCATAAGTATATTTTTTAGCTGAGGTATTTTGGAGCATAACTGTTCCATTCTTGTCATCGCAATTGGTTAATGCGAAAGCATCATTATCCAATACATCAAAAAATCCTTTTTTAGCTTGTATATATTCTGCAAAAGTTTTGTGATAATCTAAATGGTCATGGGTAATATTCGTAAAAACTCCGCCTTTAAAATGTACACCAGAAATTCTTTTTTGATGCACAGCATGAGAGCTCACTTCCATAAAACAGTGCGAACAACCATTATCCACCATTTCATTCAAAAGAATATTCAAGGAAATAGCATCAGGGGTTGTATGTGTTGAAGGAATTACTTCGCTACCAATTCTATTCTCAACAGTAGATATTAGACCGCAAGAATACCCTAAACCAGTAAAAAGTTGATGTAAGAGTGTTGAAGTGGTTGTTTTACCATTAGTTCCCGTTACCCCAACTAGAATTATTTTTTCAGATGGGTGGTCATAAAAATTGGCAGCCATCTTGCCTAAAATTTCTGATGTATCAGCAACTATTATTTGTGTAATTTCATTTGGCAATTCAAGTTGATGGTCAACAACAAGAGCTTTACAGCCTTTTTCGATTACCTGATTAACAAACTGGTGACCATCAACTTGAGTTCCGCGAATTGCGAAGAAAAGTGTATGTTCATCTGCTTGCCTCGAATCAGTTGTTAGTTTGGAAATAGATAAATCCAAATCACCAATCGTTGTTTTTACAATACAATCCGCTAATATTTCTGATATTGCCTTTTCCATCAATTTAAAGTCAATTCAATTAATCCACCTGCATAAACCTGACTTCCAGCTGGAACAGATTGTTTTACTACCTTACCAAACCCGCTGATTTGGGCTACCATTCCTCTAGATTCAATAATATACACAGCATCTTTAGCAGAGAGGCCTGTTAAATCAGGAACAGTATTTTTACCTATTGCCTTTCTTTTTAGCACTACCTTGGTTGTATCCGCAATAGGTTTTAGCCATTCATCGTCTTCAGTAATGGCATATTTTAAGTCTAAAAAATCAAAGGCGTTGATAAAATCAAATTTGTTACCTGAAAGAACTTTAGGAATAGTTAACACTTTGGTTTTAGCCTCATTTATCGCTTTATGATACTTGAGTTTTGAGGCATAAACTTTATTGGCAATTGCTGCAAATACAGTCCCTGAAACCTTAGCGCCGTAAATATCTTTAGATGGCGCAGAAATGACCACAATACATGAATAGATAGGTTCATTAGCTGGAAAATATCCAACAAATGATGCTTGATAAACTTCTTTTCCTTTTCCTCCGTATTTATTGTTCTCAGAGAGTATTTCAGCAGTTCCCGTTTTACCAGCAATTGTAAATTGAGAAGAAGTCAATTCAGAACCGGTGCCGCCATTTTTCATTACCCCTTCCAAACATCCTCTAAGCAGATTTAGCGTTTTATCCGAGCAGATTTTTTCTTTTAAAACAACAGGTTCAAAAGACTTCACAACCTCACCGCTGCGTCTAATTTCTTTAACAAAAAGTGGTCTTACAAACTTTCCATTGTTTGCAACAGCATTAAAGAATGCTAGGGTTTGCAATGGCGTTTGTTGAACTTCATAACCTATTGCCATTGATGCGAGAGAAGTTCCATACCAATTTGTGGAACCAGGCCTGTAAACTGTTGGTTTAGGTTCTCCAACCAATTCAATTCCTAATGATTCTGTAAGACCGAATTGGTCCAATCTTTTAATATATTGTTCAGGTTCATTTTTGTATGCATTGTGAATGACTTTAGCAATAACATTTGAAGATTTTTCGAAAGCACGTTGAATTGTAATTCTACCATAACCTGCTTCGTATGCATCTTTTATTTCAACATCATAGAACTTATATTTCCCAATAGCATTAACAGTATCGGTCAAAGAAATTTTTTCATCTTCCAAAGCCGCCATTAAGGATGCTAATTTAAAGGTAGAACCAGGAACCTCTTTTCTACCTATGGCATAATTGAGTTCTTCGACGTAATTACCATCCTCATTAATGGTCAAGTTTGAAATGGCTTTAACAAAACCTGTTTTTACATCCATTACTACAACACAACCTTGCCTTGCGCCTTGTGCTCTTAATTGTCGTTCTAGTTCTGAATCAGCAACTTCTTGAATTCCCTTATCAATTGACGTTATAACATCCGCTCCTTCCACGGACTCTTTAATGATCTGCCCGGTTTTACGCCAGCCTGTAGCAATCTTTTGTTCTATTTCCAAGCCTTTTTCGCCTGTTAAATATTCATTGTATGCACCTTCAATCCCCACTCTCAATTCACCATCTTTGTTATTTCGATAATAACCAAGCGTTCTTTTCATCATATTACCATGAGGGAATTTCCTAATCAGTTTTTCCTCTGTATCAATTAAACCACCTTTTAATCTGCCAAGTTTGAAAATGGGTAACTTTTGAATGGCTTTTCTTTCTTCATTTGTGACCTTACTTCTTATAAGTAGATACCTGTTTTTCCTTTGACGGGCAGTTCTGATTATCAGTTCATAATCGCGAGCTGTTTTTTCGGGATAAAGACCTGAGAGACCTTTAGCTAAATCAGAAACCTCAGCATCAAATACCTTTTGAGAAGGAACGGTGGCATCCATATGGATGTCGTAAAATGTAACAGTTGTTACTAACGGGGTAAAATTGGCATCAAGAATTTCGCCTCGTCTCGGAATTCTTTCAACCTTTCTTATTGGAAGTCGGTCATCAGATCCAGAGAAAAGATCCTTTCGACCATCCATTTGAATCATGATGGTTTTTACAATAACCGTTATCATGATTACTAAAAATGCGAAGTAAATCAAATATGCTTTCCAAAAAACATCTTTCTTAGTCGTCATTATTTATTCGAATTGCTTTTAATTCTTATTACTTTGGTATTGTTTTCCGATTCTGTCAAGCCAACAGCACCCAGTTTGTCTACAAGTTTAAAGCGTCTGGTTTCCTCCTCTAACTTTGCCTTAGCTTCAACATAATCTGCCATTAATTCATCAACCTTACTTTGAGTTTTATCCACATCTTTAGACATTTGTTTTCCATAATATCCTTTACCTACAATCAAAAGCAATAGAAACATTATAAAAAAGATAAAACTCAAATTATTCAAAACGAACTCCTTATTGAGGAATTCACCATTCATGATTTGAGACAAGGAGTTGGATTTGATTTCTGAATTAGAAGATTTCGGCTTTTTTTTCTTTTGCTCCTCTTTCTTCTTTAACTTATCCAGCTCCTCTTTATCTATATATAAATTGTCACTCATTTCTATATGCAATTCTTAGTTTAGCGCTACGCGCCCTTGAGTTTTCAATAATTTCTTCTTCACTTGGCACAATTGGATGTCTGTTCAACTCAGTAAATGGCTTTAATAAATTTCCATAAAAATCTTTCGTAATCTCCCCATTTAGAGATCCTCTTTTCATATAGTTTTTAACCAATCTATCCTCGAGTGAATGGTAGGAAATAACTACCAATCGCCCATCTGGCTTTAAACATTCAGCCGTTTGTATTAAAAAATCAGATAGTACATCAACCTCTTTATTGACCTCCATTCTTATTGCTTGAAAGAGAAGTGCATAAAACTTATTTTGTTTGAGTTTTGGAGCACATGACTCGACCACCTTCATTAATTCTGTTGTGGATTCAATTATTTTTGATGATCTGTATTGTGCTATTTTACCTGCTACCTTGAAAGCATTCTTAAGTTCACCATACTTTTTCAATACAACAGCGAGTTCGTTTTCTGAATAATGATTAACGACATCTAAAGCGCTAGTTGAAGCATTCGTATTCATTCGCATATCCAAAGGCGCTTCATGGCGAATAGAAAAACCCCTATAATCTGCATCAAATTGGTGGGAAGAAACACCTAAATCGGCAAGTATACCATCAACTTGTGTAATTCCCAGTTGTCTGAGTTGGTTTTTTAAATAAGAGAAATTTGATGGGATAAAATGAAAATTCGGTGCAACCCAGGCATTTTGTCTCGCCTCAGGATCCTGATCGAAGGCTATTAAATGGCCATTACTAGATAATTTTGAGAAAATTGCTTTCGAGTGCCCACCTCCGCCAAAGGTAACATCAACATAAACACCATCTGGACGAATTGCCAATCCATCAAGACACTCATTGAGCATTACGGGGTTATGGTAAGCAGTTTTATTCTCCATCATTAATATCACCCATTACTTCATCCGCCAAATCAGCGAAATCGGTCATGTTAACTTCGATCATTTCGAAGTATTTGGCTTTATCCCAGATTTCAATTCTGTCGTTGTACGCAATTAACATCACATCCTGCTCTAGTCCTACACGTTGCATGTGGGTAGTTGGAATGAGGATGCGCCCTGCGTTATCCAAAGAAATTTGCTTTGCCCCTTGATGAAACAAGCGATAAAACATACGATTCTTTGGTTTAAAGAGATTCATTTTTGAAAGCCTCTCACTAACGCTCTCCCAATCTGGAAGCGGGTAAAGTGTAAGACAATCTTCAAAACCCTTATTCAACATGAAATCTCGTTGGGAAGAAACGGGCAATTGCTTCCGTAATCCTGACGGAAACAGAAATCGACCTTTTGAGTCGAGCCTTACTTCAAATTCACCAACTAAGCCTGCCATGACGCTAATAATGGGTAAAAATAATGGTTTTTTTACCACTTTTTACCACAAATTTTATTTTGTTAATAAATTCTAACGACAAACAAATAAAAAGGTTTCAAAAATACAATATAAAACCGCTTTAAACTCTTTATTTCATTGATAAAATTAGATATGTGGGTAATAGTGGGAGAAAAAATTATTGGTTTGATTGGTGAGTATAATTAACAATCTGCTGACGAATCAAATAAATGGTAAGCCCAAACATTCGAATTATACCAACACACTATTTAATTGTTAGTTTTACCAATGAAAATGCTGAAAGATTTAAAAAATTGGATACTCCTCATCTTGCTCTCACTAATTTGGGGCAGCTCCTTTATTCTAATGAACAAAGGCATGTATACATCGGGTAAAGAGAAAATTTTTTCATTCGAACAAGTAGGAGCCTTAAGAATGTTAATAGCCTCAATAGCTTTGAGCCCATTCGCTTTAAAAGCATTAAAAAAAATTAAAGACAAAAGAATTCTAGGAAGCGTTTTAATTGTTGGGTTTTCCGGGAATTTCATTCCAGCATTTTTATTTCCTTTTGCACAAACAGGATTAACTTCAGGATTTGCAGGCATGCTTAACAGTTTTACCCCAATTTTTACCGTTATTATAGGATTTATTGTTTTTGGAAACAAACTTGGCAAATCGCAAATAATTGGAATGTTTATCGGAACTATTGGTATTATTCTTCTCATGTATTCTGGAAGTCAAGTAGCATTGACCGGAAATTGGACACATATTTCAGCAATACTTTTAGCAACGCTGATGTACGCAATTAGCCTCAACACGATTAAACACAAACTATCTGACTTGAAAGCGATTGAGGTTTCATCCTTAGCATTTTTTCTTTTACTTATCCCTTCAACAATTGCCCTATTCACAACCGAAACACATTTGACACTACAATTCAATCCATATGCATTAAATGGCTTGGTATTTATTGGAATTCTCTCCATACTTGGTACCGCGGTAGCCGTAATCCTTTTCAACGAGCTTATTAAAAATTCATCCACTGTATTCGCTAGCAGTGTAACCTATTTTATTCCAGTAGTAGCAGTATCTATTGGGTTATTTTTCAAAGAAACATTATCTCTATGGCAAGTTGGATCCATGTTTATTGTTTTGTCAGGAGTATTTTTTATAAACCTTTGGGATTCAATTCGAGCAAAGAAAACTGAAATAAAATAATTCGCCAGATTCTTGCCTAATTCGGATTTTTCACTACCTTTGCTGTCCATTTTTAATTTTATTTATTAAATATTAGCTATATGTACGCAATTGTAGAAATAGCAGGGCAGCAATTTAAAGTGCAAAAAGACCAAAAAATCTATGTGCACCGTTTGTCATCAGAAATTGGGTCAAAAGTTAATTTTGACAAAGTTTTATTGGCAGAAAAGGATGGCAAGGTTCAAGTTGGCGCCCCAGCTATATCCGGTGCAAGTGTCACCGCGGAAGTTACTGGTCATGTTAAAGGTGACAAAGTAATTGTTTTTAGAAAAAAACGTCGTAAAGGGTATAAAAAGAAAAACGGTCATCGTCAATCTTTTACTGCGTTGAGTATTACAGACATTAAACTTTAATATTAATTTTTCCTTACGGATTAAATCTATAATAAAATGGCACACAAAAAAGGAGTTGGTAGTTCGAAAAATGGTCGCGAGTCGCATAGTAAAAGACTTGGGGTAAAGATTTTTGGTGGACAAGCTGCAATTGCTGGAAATATTATTGTACGTCAAAGAGGAACTCAGCATCACCCAGGAGATAATGTGGGAATTGGTAAAGATCATACCTTATATGCTTTATCTGATGGTGTTGTAGCATTTAGAAAGAAAAAAGACAATAAATCTTTTGTTTCAATTGTTCCTTTTGCTACAGAAGCATAAAGAAATTCAAATCTTTGAGAAGGCGGACAATTTGTTCGCCTTTTTTTATGTTTTATTCATTCCCATTTCCTCTTCAAATTATTAACTTCGTAAAAAAACATCATTATGCTCGAAATAGCTCGAATCAGATCTGAAAAAACGGCGATTATTGAAGGCCTAAAAAAACGTAACATTGACGCAAGCTTAACAATAGATTCCATTTTAGAACTGGATATGAAATGGCGAAATTCAAAAACGGATTTAGAAAGATACGCTGCTGAATTGAACCAACTTGCCAAATCAATTGGCATTCTCATGAAAGAAGGTAAGCAAGAGGAGGCTAATACTACAAAAGAACAAACCGCTGCTCTAAAAGCGAAGGAAAATGAGCTAAAAATTGCTGTTGATGATTTCGAAAAACAGATTACACAACTGCTTTACACTTTACCGAATGTACCAAATGAATTGGTAAAAGCGGGCGCAAATGAGACTGAAAATGAAACTGTAGTAACATCAGGAGAGATACCTACTTTCAACTTTTCACCTCTTGCACATTGGGATCTTGCTAAAAAATTCGACTTAATAGATTTCGAACTTGGTGTAAAAGTAACCGGTGCAGGTTTTCCGTTTTATAAAGGAAAGGGAGCGAAACTTCAAAGAGCTTTAATCACTTTTTTTCTTGATGAAGCTGAAAAATCTGGATATGAGGAGTTCATTCCTCCTCTTGTAGTGAATGAAGCCAGTGGCATAGGTACAGGTCAGTTACCGGATAAAGAAGGGCAAATGTACCATTGTACTATTGATGATTTCTACCTTATACCTACAGCTGAGGTTCCTTTAACAAACATTTATAGAGATACCATTCTACCTTCAGAAGATTTTTCAATAAAACTGACTGGATACACACCTTGCTTCCGAAGAGAGGCTGGTTCATATGGGAAGGATGTGAGAGGATTAAATAGACTACATCAATTTGACAAAGTAGAAATTGTTCGAATCGAACACCCATCGAATACTGCCAAAGCGCTTGAGGAGATGCTTGAACATGTTAAAAACCTTTTAGAGAAATTAGAATTACCTTACAGAATTTTAAGATTATGTGGAGGTGACACGGGTTTTGCTTCTGCGATGACTTATGATTTTGAAGTATATTCGGGAGCTCAAGAGAAATGGCTAGAGGTAAGTTCTTGTTCTCGCTTTGATACATTTCAATCTAATAGACTCAAATTAAGATTTAAAGGAGAGGATAAAAAAACACAACTTTGCCATACTTTAAATGGTTCAGCCTTAGCTTTACCAAGAATTGTTGCAGCCATTTTAGAAAACCATCAAAGTGAAGATGGTATTAAAATTCCGAAGGCGCTGCAGAAATATACAGGATTTGACATTATTAATTGATAAGTGTTAATTTAATTGAAAAGTGGGTTGCTTGTTTGTGAAGCATTCTAATTTTTTGTAAATTCATTTTTATGCAACGATTTTTACTTATTATTTGTTTATCATTTCTTTTTTTAGGTTGTAAGAGAAACAATAATAATATAATTGATCAAATTGAATCGCTATCAAATTCATTAGATAGTCTAGAAAGCGTATTGTTGAGCAATGAGATTGATACGTTGGCTGCATTGAGCGTAGCTACCAATACTGTCGAACTTCGCATAAAAAACAATTACAATTTAGACACAATTGATTATGAATTTGGCAAAAAAATGGATAGTTACAAGATTATGAGACGTTCATTAGGGCCCTTAGGTAAAAATTTCTCTGATATAAAAAATGGAATTATTGAAGAAAGAAATGCATTGAAAAACTTAACAAATGACATCTCCAATAATATAGGAAAGCAAGAAGAATTTGAATCAAATTTCAAATTTGAAGAAGAAAAGGTAAAACAACTTCAAATACTTTTAAAGTCATACTTGACTCAAAAAGATAAAACAATGGCTACCTTTCACAAACTTCATGATGAGCTAAATTCATTTTCACTAGAATTAATCAAGAATAAACAACAAGTTAAATCCAAATAAAGTCAATGAAAATATTCTTGAGTCTGACTTTCCTGGTTATTTCATTTGCATTCAATTGTCAAAATAATTCAGATGAGCAATTGGCACAATATTATTATTCAAATGGAGAATTGAGCAAAGCATTGCCCTATTACAATAAATTATATGAGGCATCTGCAAGTAAATTCAATTTTACCAGACTTTACGAGTGCATGATGTCAGAAAGTGATTACAAGGGGTCAGAAAAACTCATAAAGAATCAAATTTCTGCAAACAAAAATGACATCGACTATAAAATCATTTATGGTCAGTTTTACGTTGAAAGTGGAGAGCCAGATAAAGCAAAAAAACTTTACAATTCAATGATTGAAGGTTTGGGTATGAGCAGTTCTGAAGTAATTTTACTTTATGAAGCCTTTGTTGCGAAATCTGAGTTTGAGTTGGCACTGGAAACCCTGAAACAAGGAAGGAAACTACTGAAGGACACTTATCCATTGAATCTGCAATTTGCAGCATTATATAAATTGAATGGCGACAATGAAAATATGCTCAAAGAGTATTTGGATTTGCTTGATACCTACCCTACTTACTTAACAACGATTCAAGCGGCTTTATCGGTGCAATTGGATTTTACATCTGAAGGAAGTACAACTGTTGAATTACTTCAGAATTCTCTTCTAGAACGCATCCAAAAAAAACCAGAAACAACCGTAAATAGCGAGTTACTTATTTGGTTGTTTATTCAAAAAAAGAACTTTCCTGGCGCACTCATTCAGGTTCAGGCATTGGACAAAAGACTAAAAGAAAACGGTCGAAGGATAATGGATATAGGTGCAATTTGTGTTGAAAACAATGACTATGAAACAGCGAGAAAAGCCTTTAAACATATAATCAGTTTCGGAGAACAAAATCCATATTATTACGACGCTGAGAATTCATTATTAAATACACGTTTCTTAGAAATAACTTCACTCAGAAATTATAGTCAAGCAGAAATAGAAGAAACCATTAATGATTACCGAACCACACTAAAACGAGTAGGTTGGAAAAGGTCAAGTCTACCACTAATCAAAGAAATGAGCTATATACAAGCATTTTATGCAGACCAGGTAGACTCAGCACTTTCAAACTTAAATTCAGCCTTGAACCTTGTTGGTTTAACAGATTTGCAACAAGCAGAAATTAAAATTCTACTTGCTGATATATATGTTCTTAAAGGTGATATTTGGGAAGCATCCTTGTTATATATGCAAGTGAATAATATATGGAAAGAGGAGCCCATTGGTCACGAAGCAAAATTTAAGAATGCCAAAATATTTTATTACGATGGTGAATTCGATTATGCGCAATCACAACTTTCTGTTTTGAAAGAATCAACGTCAAAGCTTATTGCCAATGACGCCATGAATTTATCCATTTTAATTACAGACAATTTCGGCTTGGATAGCAATTACGAAGCAATGAATTGGTTTGCCAAAGCAGATTTATCCATTGAACAACACAAATACACTCAAGCATTTGAATATTTGGACAGTATCACTAGAATCTTTCCGGACCACAGTTTAGGAGACGAGATTTTATTCAGAAAATCCAAAGCAATGCAATTGCAAGGAAATTGGACTGAATCTATTTCTTATCTCGAGAAAATAATTGAATTTTACGGAAAGGATATTTTGGCAGATGATGCATTGTTTCAAATGGGAGATATTTATGAGAATCATTTGAATAATACTGAAAAAGCCTCTGAATACTATAAAAAAATACTTTTTGAATATCCTGGGAGCCTTTTTGCAGTTGAATCACGTAAACGTTTCAGAATTTTACGCGGAGATGTCATTGAAGAAGAGGAAACATTTTAAAGCGAGGTTTTCCATTCTTGCCATAGAACCACTTTTATCAATTTTATAGTGGTAGATTGTATTATTCTCTTTCATAATTCTTATATTTTATCAAATTTCATTATTACCTCAACAAAAAAGAAATCCTTACAAGGTTGTAAACATTCCAAATCTATAATGATTCTTTAAAAACTATATTCAAGCATTATTTAATTTTTCTAAATTGCGGCATGAAAAAAATCACTCTTTTCTTTTTGTTCTTGACCGCTTTTACTTCTGCCCAAACAAGCTCCACAATAAATATTGGAGGAAATAGCAGAAGTTTCATATACTACACGCCATCATCATGGAATGTAAATCAGCATGTCCCATTGTTAATTGTTATGCATGGTTTAACACAGACAGGAGCAGGTTTGATGAATATCACGCAATTCAATCTAATTGCAGAACAAAATAATTTTATTGTGGTTTATCCCAATGGTGAAAATTTCGCTTGGAATGCCAATATGAATGTATCGGTATCAACAGCTGATGATATCGGATTTATCGAAAATTTAGCTTTGGAATTTCAAAATAATTTTGGAACTGATCCGCTAAAACAATATTTGGTAGGTTTTTCTAATGGTGGTTTTATGAGTCACAAATTAGCTTGTGAATCGTCGATGTGCTTTGCAGCTATAGCGTCAGTATCAGGAAATATGAGCGACACCACTTATTCAAATTGTCAGCCCCAATTTCAACCAGCCGTTATGCATATTCATGGCACTTCAGACGCCATTGTACCCTACAATGGTGGAGCGGGCACAGGCGTTTCAGTAGATCAGTGCATTGAAAAATGGCGAATGGTACTTAATTGTGATCAAACACCAACAATATTGAATATGCCTAACAATACTCTTTTTGATCTTTCGTCACCTCAACGGATTTCATATTTAAACGGCACCAATGATCTTGAATTGATAAAAATTGAGGGTGGTGGACACCAGTGGCCAGGAATACAAACTTTAGTTGGTGGCGCTGGCGTTATCAATATGGATTTTTATTCTCCCCAAGTAATTTGGGATTTTCTCAATGGCAAATCTTGTCCAAGTAATTCAATTGAAGACCTTGATTCGGAAATACAAATTTCTCCAAATCCGACTAATGGTATTTTAAAAATTTCAAAGGGGAAAGACGTCAATTATAGAATATACAGTTCTGTTGGGAATATAATAATTAGCGGAATAACGCATGATTATATTGATATTAAAGATCTTGCAATAGGGATTTATTATGTCCAAATAAATAATGCTCAACCAATTAAAATTTTGAAGCAATAGTATTATTCAATTTACATCAATGATTCTCTTTATTGATAATTAAAGTGATGAAAAATTTACAATATCTTAACGTTTTGGTTTTCTGCAAGGGTATTTATTCTTACACCTTTGTATGGTGAATAAAATAAATCGTGAATTAAGCTGGTTATCCTTCAATGATAGGGTATTGCAAGAGGCAATGGATGAAAATGTTCCATTAGTTGAACGCATTCGATTTTTAGGAATTTATTCCAACAATCTCGATGAATTTTATCGGGTTCGGGTGGCCAATGTCAGAAGATCTATGCTTCTCAAGAAAAATAAGATTGCAGGATTTGAGGGTACAGCATCAGACTTATATAAAAGCATTCGTGAAGTTGTATTAGAACAACAAGGTAAGTTTGAAAATACTTTTGCAGGTCTGGTTAATGAATTGGCTCAAAATAAAATTTATCTCATTAACGAACGAGAAATCAAAGCAGAAGATATTGATGAAGTTTCTGCATACTTTCATTCGGAATTGAAACATGTTATTTTTCCAATAATTTTAGATAAAAAACACAATTTTCCAAAACTCAGGGATTATGCTATTTATTTGGCAGTAAGAATTTTGCTACCAAAAAATAAAATAAAGTATGCATTGATTCAAATTCCAAGTGATCAATCTCGTTTTTTGATTTTAAAACGTGAGGGGCATCATTTCATCATGCTTATTGATGACATCATCAGATTGCATTTAAGAACAATTTTCAATATTCTGAATCCTATTGATGTAAGCGCCCATATTTTCAAATTTACCAGGGATGCTGAATTAGATATTGACGACGATGTTTCAGTTAACTTTATTCAAAAATTAGAAAACAGTCTGAAGGAACGAAAAAAAGGTGTGCCTGTTAGGTTTGTTTATGACCAAGATATGCCGGAAGATTTACTTCAATTTCTTTTGGATTCTTTGTCTCTAAAAAAAGCTGTTAACACTATTCCTGGAGGCCGATACCATAATTTCAAAGATTTTATTAAGTTTCCTGACTTTTCTAACAAAAAGTTTATTTATTCTCCAGAAAAACCCTGTAATCATAAGGTTTTGGAAAATAACAGTGGATTAATTACAACGATATTAAAGCAAGATGTTTTGCTTCATTTTCCCTATCAAAAATTCGATTATGTTACGGATTTACTTAGAGAAGCCGCATTAGATCCAAAAGTAAAATCAGTTCAAATTAATGTATACCGTGTAGCCAAGAATTCAGATATTATGAATGCAATTTTGGCAGCAGCCTTTAATGGTAAAGAGGTCATCGTTGTAATGGAACTTCAAGCACGATTTGATGAAGAAAACAATTTATATTGGGCCAATCGACTAAAGGAATTTGGGGTTAAAGTTATTTTTGGTGTTCCTCATTTAAAAGTACATTCAAAATTATTATTGATTACAAGGGAAAGTAATTCAAAAGAGGAACATGTTGCATATATAGGGACTGGAAATTTCAATGAAAAAACTGCGAGAATTTATTCAGATATATGTTTACTTACGGGCAATCCACTAATTTCAAATGAAGTAAAAAAAGTATTTAAATTGCTTGAAAATAACTTACAAAGACCATTTTTTAAAAATCTTCTTGTTTCTCCAATAAATGCGAAAAGACGAATTATTGCGATGATTCAGCAAGAAATAGCCAATGCTAAGAAAGGCAAAAAGGCGGCTATTAGAATTAAAATAAACAACATTACTGATTCCCAATTAATTGACAAATTATACCAAGCAAGTCAAGCAGGAGTTAAAATTTCAATGATAGTAAGAGGTATTTGTTGCTTAAAACCTGGTGTTAAAGATTTAAGTGAAAATATTACGGTAATCAGTATTGTGGATCGCTATCTTGAACACAGCCGTTTCATGATTTTCGAAAATGGAGGTTCTCCAATGTACATTCTAACTAGCGCTGATTTTATGGAAAGAAATATGGAACATCGAATTGAAGTTGGAACATTTATTCATTCAAAAGAAATTCAAGAGGAATTGGATATGATTTTCGAAATACAATGGAAAGGCAGTGTTAAGGCAAGGCTGATTACTGCTGACATGAAAAACAATTATCACAAAAGGAATTTGCCACCTTTCCACGCTCAAAAAGAAATTTACAAATACTACTTAAACAAGAGTAACTGAGTTATTCCTAAATAATTCACAATACCATTTCGGTAAATAAATTATAGTTGATTACTTTGTGCTAAAGTCTTTGATTAATTTCAAGATTCAAAAAAACAAAGATGAAATTCGGCGCTATAGATATTGGGACAAATGCAGCAAGACTATTGGTTGGTGAGGTTGAATCAGAAAAAGATCACTCGTTTGTCAATAAATTATCCTACACAAGAATTCCTTTAAGGTTGGGAGATGATGTATTTGAAACAGGAGTAATATCAGACACTAAGATTGTAAATTTCATCAAAACAATAGAGGCTTTCCGATTAATTGCGGAAATTTTTGAAGTCAATTCCATTCGTGCTGTGGCAACATCTGCAATGCGTGATGCGAACAATTCCAATCATGTAATAGAAAAAATAAAAGCAAAAACTGGAATTGACATTGAGGTTATTACTGGTCAAGAAGAGGCTGAACTTATAATGAGCAACTTTTTTCTTTCTGAAAAACCCATTAAGCATCCATTTTTGGTGATCGATGTTGGAGGCGGAAGCACAGAAATTAGTTATTTCAGTGATGGTAAAAGGATAGCTTCTAAATCGTTTGAAATAGGTACTATTCGGTTATTAAAGAATAAGGTTAACAATTTGCTTTGGGATGAATTGAATGTATGGATCAATGAAAATGTTCCGATTGAAAAAAATCTTGTTTTATATGGAACAGGTGGAAATATAAATAAAATACACAAACTTATTGGTGGTAAACAAAAACACCCTATTTCATCAGAAGATATGTCTGATTTTCTTGGTCAACTGAAGCCACTTTCAATGAGAGAAAGAATTGATAAATTTCAGTTAAAACCTGATCGAGCTGATGTAATTGTTCCAGCCTTGGAAATCTATTTACATGTTATGAATATTATCAAATCACTAGAAATCTTTGTTCCAAAAGTTGGGCTTTCTGATGGCGTAATATTAGATTTACACGAAAAATCAGTCAACATATAGGTTTGATTTTTGCTAATTTTCCTATATGAAAAACACGCTTTATTTATACTTACTCATTGCTTCGGTGCAATGCTTTTCACAAAATGATACCCTGTTCGACATTCATTACCATAAGAATGGGAAAATATCTACCAAAAGTGTGATTTTTCAGGGTGAAATTATTTGGGGTTATGCAAAAGCTTTTAATAAAAAGGGTGATGAAATTTATTCCATGGGTACTAGAAGATGTGCTGGAAATGCTTCGGTAGATTTTTCTTATTACCAGGATGGCTCAGTGAGTAACGCGCATGCCACGAGTCACCCTGATGGGGGCATACAATGGGGCGATATCACGCATTATTTTGATCAAGAAGGGAACATCACAAATATCGAGGACAGAAGTTCAGATATGTATGGCCATCCTCAACTGCAAATTACCTACGATCCTGTATTTGAGTACAAGGAAAATCCAATTATACAAGAAGTTGTGCAATGTGCCGAAATTTATGAATCTGAATTTTTCCTTATTAATTTGAGCGGCAAACCATATACAATTTCTATTTCCAATAAAGGTGGTTTAGATGATAAAAAAATCAATAAAATAATCACAAGAAGAGATACTGTATTAATCAACTCTTATATCGAAGCCCAAATATTTACACATCCCAAAGACTTTCTCGATATAGAATTCCTTAATAAAAGTCAAAAAAAACCAATTAAAATAAATTCAATTTGGGGAGAAGAAGTTCTAGTATCAAGAACAAAAAGAACCTATTATTTGGTGGTATTCGATTAAAATAAAAAAGTGGCCGAGGCCACTTTCGTCCTAAGTCTATTTTAAATTATTTCAGGAAATTAACATAACCAGTTTCTACAAACTTTTTATCAGTATTAGGTGCTTTAAATTCAATTACCCAAGTATAGGTTCCTTCTTGAACCAATTTCCCAAGATATGAGCCATCCCATCCATATTCTGAATTCTTTGATTCGAAAATCAATTCACCCCAACGATCATAAATGTAAAGTGCATAATTGTACGGATCAAATCCAGATGTAAAAATAGGTTTGAATGTCTGATTGTACATATCACCGTCTGGAGTGAATGAGTTCGGAACATAGTAAATCAATTGCTCCTGATATTGGATTGCACCTTGGACTGAATCAATACAACCCAATGCTGAATATGCATAAAGTGTCACCGTGTAGTTGCTTACAACAGTTCCATCATATTCATGAACTGGGTCCGCATCAGTAGATCCAGAATTGTCACCAAAATCCCAAACATAATTAGAAGCATTTGCTGTGGTATTATTAAAAGCAACAGTTGATTCAAATTCATTAATTACACTTGGTGTTGCAATAAAACTTGCAGTTGGAGGTCCTTCAACACAAATGTAATTTGCTAAAACCTGACTTTCTACACACCCTGTCGAGTTGGTAACTGTAAGTGTTATATCATTACATCCAAATTGAGTAAACAAGTGATTTACACTTCCGCAATCTGTAATAATAGTACCATCACCCATAGACCATGTACAATTAACACCAGAATCTCCTGTATTTGTGAAATTTACATTTAAAGGAACACATCCAGCCGTAACATCTGCAACGAAACTAACATTAGGATTAGCTATTACCGTAACTGTTACATCATCCGTATCTTGACAGCCATTGTTATCATCACCCGTAACTGTATAATTATATGTTCCAGGGCTACCTGGAGCAAATGCAACCCCATTCACAACTCCATTATTCCATAAATAAGAATTTGCACCAGTTCCTGTTAAAGTAATGTTAGTGTTATCACAAATAGTCAGATCTGCACCAGCATATACTGTTGGATTTTGATTAACAGTTATAGTAACCTGATCTGTATCTTGACAACCATTTATGTCTGTTCCAGTAACGGTATAGGTTTGTGTAGCAGTAGGTGTAAATGCTACCCCATCAATTACATTCGAAGTCCAAGCATAGGTAGAAGCACCAGATCCACTTAAAGTTACTGTTTCACCAGAACAAATTTCTTGATCTAAACCAGCATTTACATTCGGAAGAGTGTTTACAGTAACAACTACAGTATCCGAATTAGAACATTGATTATTATCCGTCCCAGAAACTATATAAGTAACACTTCCAGGTGGTTGGGTAAATGGAACACCATTCGTAATTCCTCCTGTCCATACATAATTATTTGCACCGGTAGCGGTAATTGTAACTTGGGTACCTTCACACACAATTTTATCAGAACCACCATTTACAGCAGGTAATGTTAAAACAGTAAGTGTAACATTTGAAACACTATCACAACCTACAACATTTAGATAGTTTCCGGTATATACACCAGATGTATTCTGAGAGATCCCATGAATTACAACTGATTGTCCTTGACATATTGATATACTTGAATTTGTTGTAATCGTGGCTAATTCAGTTAAATTAAATGCAGCGGATGTAGCACTACAATTAAAATTATTGGTAACTGTAACTGTTATTGGATTATTGGCTTGGGTAGCGCCAGTTGAAGACGCAGTTACTCCAGTTGTCCAATTGTAGCTAGCATAAGGTAATGTAGTTGCTAATGTTGGTGGCACATTTGCACAATAAGTCAACGGCCCCGTAATTACAGGTACTGGATTGGGATTAACGGTAACGACAACAGTATCTGAATTAGAACATTGGTTGTTATCCGTACCAGTAACTATGTATGTTAAAGAACCAACGTTTGGTGTAAATCCAACCGCGTTTGTAATTCCATTTGTCCAAACAAAAGTGTTCGCCCCTGTTGCGGTAAGGGTAACAGTGGAATTCTCACAAACGGTTTGATCAACACCAGCACTAACCGGTGGCAGTGCTAATACCGTTAAAGTCACATTGGAAATACTATCACATCCAATAACACTTGTAAAGGTAGCAGTATAAGTCCCTGAAGTAGTTTGCGCAATACCGTGAATCGTTGCCGATTGACCTTGACAAATACTAATATTTGAATTTGTTGTTATAACTGGTAATTCCACTAAACTGTATTGTGCTGAAGTAGCGCTACAATTGAAATTATTGGTTACCGTAACCGTAATAGGATTGTTCAATTGATTGGCTGTTGTTGATGCTGTTGTTATGCCGGTTGTCCAATTGTAACTAGAATAAGGTAAAGTCGTGTTAAGTGTAGGAATTATATTGGCGCAATAACTTGTTGGCCCTGTAATTACAGGGACTGGATTAGGATTTACAGTTACAACAACTGTATCTGTATTGGAACATTGATTGTTATCCGTTCCTGTTACAATATAGGTTAAAGAACCAACAGAAGGTGTAAATGAAACTGCGTTTGTTATTCCATTTGTCCAAACATAGGTATTTGCACCTGATGCTGTAAGAGTAACAGTAGAATTCTCACAAACGGTTTGATCAATTCCTCCATTAACCGGCGGGAGCGCTAATACCGTTAAAGTCACATTGGAAATACTATCACATCCAATAACACTTGTAAAGGTAGCAGTATAAGTCCCTGAAGTAGTTTGCGCAATACCATGAATCGTTGCCGACTGGCCTTGACAAATATTAACATTTGAATTTGTGGTAATTACAGGTAATTCAACTAAATTATAAGGGGCTGAAGTAGCACTACAGTTAAAATTATTGGATACAGTAACTGAAATAGGATTGTTCAATTGATTAGCTGTTGTTGATGCTGTTGTTATGCCGGTTGTCCAATTGTAACTAGAATAAGGTAAAGTCGTGTTAAGTGTAGGAATTATATTGGCGCAATAACTTGTTGGCCCTGTAATTACAGGGACTGGATTAGGATTTACAGTAACCACTACAGTATCGGTATTATTACAATTAAATGCAGAAGTTCCTGTCACAACATAGGACACTGAACCCACTGTTGGTATAAATGCAACACCATTAGTAACCCCATTATTCCATGAATAATTATTAGCCCCTGTTGCTGTTAATGTAACTGAAGTATTTTCACATACAGTTTGATCCGAGCCTCCGTTTACGATGGGCAGAGGATTTACTGTTACAAGAACATTATCTGTTGCTGTACAGCTAAAAGTCGTTGTTGCGATAACCGTATAGGTTTGAGTAACAGTTGGTGAAAAAGGTACTCCATCTACTACCCCATTGTTCCAAGAAACATTGGTTGTTCCAACAGGAACAGCAGTTAATGTAACCTGATTACCAGCACATATGGTTTGATCAGCACCTGCATTTACAGTAGGATTAGGGTTTACTGTAATAGTGACATTATCAATGGCTGTGCAACCTAAGGCAGTACCCGTTAGAAAATATGTATTGGTACCAACTGGCGGAATAAAAGAGACGCCATTAATAACTCCTCCTGTCCATGTGTAGGTTGTTGCTCCTGTTCCGGTTAATGTAACTTGTGTATTTTGACAGATGGATTGATTTGGTCCCGCATCTAAAGCAGGAATAGGATTCACTACAACATTAGTTGTGGCAGTTGAAACACAACCTGGACTGGTTGCAGTAAGTGTATATGTACCTGAATTCGCAACTATAGAAACCGGTATTGTGGGATTTTGAACGTTTGATGTAAAACCGTTAGGTCCTGTCCAACTGTATGAAGCTCCGCCTGTTCCATTTAATTGAATAGTGGTTCCTGCGCAATAAGGTCCTGTGTTCGTCGCTGTTGCATTTCCAGGGCCAACATTAAAAGATATGGTAACATAGCCATTCTGAGCATTCGTCGCCCCGAGGAATACTCCAGCAATTGGTGGAAGTAAACATGAACCGCCGCCGCCGCCGCCGCCGGCATTCGCACCGGTGCAACAACCATCGTTTCCGCCGCCGCCGCCGCCGTAACGACCACCGCCGCCACCGCCGCCAGAAGCTGTTTGCCAATATCCACCTTGACCACCAATCCCTAAAATTCCTGGAGAACCTCCAGGAGGAGTTCCTGCCCATGGAGCACCTCCTGCACCTCCTGCAGTTTGTGTTCCTCCACCACCACCAGCACCAAATGTTGAGCATCCTGCTGTTCCAATAGTTCCGCCTCCAGCTCCGCCACAAACAGGAGTAGATCCCCCGCTTCTTCCTCCACCACCACCAGCGACAACAACCCTATTGGCTAATGCAGTACCACCGATACGAATGTCACTTGCTCCACCGCCTCCCCATGAGCGATAAGTAGCACTCCCAGTAGAATTGTGACCAGTTCCTCCACCGTTCCAACCACCTGAAACAGCACCCTGGGTACCCATACCTCCACAATAGATGTTTAACACCTGACCCGGAGTAACAGCTATCGAACCTTGAACTACCCCACCATTACCTCCATTAGTGC
>CANJNE010000026.1 GCA_947475275.1 Flavobacteriales bacterium
AACCAATAGGTTAACAGCAACGAAAACAAGACTATTGGGATTAGCCAGTACAAAGATATTTCCGTTACAAAATTGGACATTTTTCAAATTTACGAAACATCGCACACAATCTTTCAAATAAATTTTGAAATTCAAGCTCAGAGTTAGGATATTTCATTCTTTAAACAGATAGTTTTCTTAATTTTGTTCAACTTTAATAAGATTGAAATGAATAAAGATGTATATATAGTAGCTGCTGTCAGAACGCCTATGGGCGCATTTATGGGCGGGCTTTCAAGCATTCCTGCAACCGAACTAGGTGCTATTGCAATAAAAGGTGCACTTGAGAAAGGGAATGTAAACCCAGAAAATATTGATGAAGTTTTCATGGGTAATGTACTTCAAGCTGGAGCTGGACAAGCACCGGCACGTCAGGCAGCATTAGGCGCAGGAATAACCGCGAATACACCTTGTACAACTGTTAACAAAGTTTGTGCTTCGGGAATGAAAGCGATAATGCTTGGGGCCCAAACTATTTTAGCCGGCGACAACCATATTGTAGTGGTAGGTGGAATGGAAAATATGTCCCAAGTTCCACATTATCTTGATGGCAGAAATGGGGTTAAATTTGGGAACATATCTTTATTAGACGGTATAACTAAAGATGGTTTATTGGACGTATACAATAAGGTTCCAATGGGAAATTGTGCGGAGTTGTGTGCTAAGGAACATAATATTTCACGCGAAGAACAAGATGCATTTGCTGTTGCGTCATATACAAAAGCGGCTGAAGCATGGAAGTCTGGTAAATTCTCTAATGAAATCGTACCGGTTTCCGTTCCACAAAGAAAAGGTGATCCAGTTATTGTAAGTGAAGATGAAGAGTACAAGAATGTATTTCTAGATAAAATACCTACTTTACGACCTGCTTTTGACAAAGACGGAACTATTACTGCTGCGAACGCTTCTACTTTGAATGACGGTGCATCTGCACTGATCTTAGCTTCAAAAGAAGCTGTTGACAAATATGGTTTGACACCAATTGCTAAAATTAAGGGTTATGCTGATGCTGCTCAATCACCGGAATGGTTCACTACAGCTCCGGCAAAAGCAATTCCTATTGCCCTTGGCAAAGCTGGGATAGATAAAAATGATGTTGATTTCTGGGAATTAAATGAAGCTTTTTCAGTAGTAGGAATTGCCAATACAAAAATTTTAGAATTGGATCCTGATAAGGTAGATGTATTTGGAGGTGCAGTTGCACTTGGTCATCCACTGGGGAATTCAGGCTCAAGAATTATTGTTACATTGATAAATGTATTGAAGCAACATAATGGAAAAATCGGTGGTGCAGGAATTTGCAACGGCGGAGGTGGCGCTTCAGCAATGATTATAGAAAATATTTAAATTAAAAAATATTCACTTTATAAAGCTGCTTCGGCAGCTTTTTTTGTTTTATTGATAATTGCCTCTTCATAAACCATTTCGTAAATAGGAAGGATTTTATCTATATCGAAATCATGGGAACGAAGCAATGCTGCTTTTTTGAATTTTTCTAAGGTTTCATTTTGCTCCAAAATTGAAATCGCAAATTCAGCCATTTCTTCAACATTACCAACATCAGATAAATATCCGGTCACACCATGAATATTTACCTCTGGAATTCCGCCAGTATTTGATGAAATCACTGGCACGCCAACGGCCATAGCCTCCAGAGCAGCAAGACCAAAACTTTCTGTTTCCGAAGGAAGTAAAAAAAGATCAGATATTTCTAAAACATGAGAAGTATCACGAACCTTACCAACAAAAACAACCTTATCTTGTAAATTTAACGCCCTGACAAGTTGCTCAACATTGTATCGCTCTGGACCATCTCCAACCAATATTAACTTACTTGGAAGTTGGCGTTGTACAAGGTCGAAAATTTTAACCACGTCCTCTACCCGCTTAACTTTTCTAAAATTCGAAACATGACAAAGTAAACGTTCACCATCCTTCGCATATCGGATTCTAAGTTGATTACAAACTTCAGCAGGGGTTAAACTTGGCACAATAAAATTCGGAATAACATAAATTGGTCTGGTAATTTCGAAATGCTCAAAAGTATCTCTTCTTAAACTTTCCGAAACTGCTGTTACAGCATCAGACTGGTTGATACAAAATGTAATTACGGGTTCAAATGATGGGTCCTTTCCAACGAGAGTAATGTCTGTACCATGTAATGTCGTAACAAATGGAATGTGAATCCCTTTTGATTTTAAAATTTGTTGCGCCATGTATGCCGCCGAAGCATGAGGAATTGCATAGTGCACATGCAATAAATCTAATTTCTCATGAATGGTTACATCCACCAATTTACTTGTCAACTCAGTTTCATATGGCTGATAATCAAAGAGTGGGTAATCACTTACAGCAACTTCATGATAAAAGATATTTTCTCGAAAACTTCCTAAACGAACGGGTTGCGAGTACGTAATGAAATGGATTTCATGTCCTTTAGATGCCAATGCCTTGCCCAACTCAGTACCAACAACTCCACTACCACCAAAAGTGGGATATAAAACCATTCCTATTTTCATTTCCTTAATTTTTTACCACTGCTTCATAAATTACTCTCTGAATTTCAGTTCGGATATTCATGTCTCGAATTTTCCAATTTTCTTGATCTGGACAGACCCTATTGGATAAGAAGACATAATTGATTCCGTATTTTGGATCAGCCCATGCCAATGTACCAGTGAATCCAGAGTGTCCAAAACTCAATTGTGAAGCCATTTCATGACAAGTTCCGCCACCACTTGCTTTAGGTCTGTCAAAACCTATTCCTCTTCTGTTACCAGAAAATTGAGAACGCGTATATTCCTCAACAACGTCAACATCAAGATAATTAACATTCCCATATATCCCATTGTTCAAAAAGAGTTGCATTAATGAAGCTAAATCTGTCGCATTGGCAAAAATACCGGCATGTCCACCTACACCACCAAGCATCGCTGCGCCTGGATCATGCACATAACCTCTCAAAAGTTGACCTCGAAATTCATTATCCAACTGTGTAGGCATAATGGAGCTTTCATCAAAATAGTTTAAAGGTGTAAATCGCATATATCGAAGCCCCATTGGCTGATAAAGATTATTCATTAAATAATCTTGGAAAGATTGTCCGGATTGCTTCTCCACAATTTTCTTGATAAAATAATAACCTAAATCAGAATATTCATATTTCTTCTCACCTAAAGGAGACTTTAAAATCTTTGCGTACATGGAATCAATATAATCTGAACGCATGAATAAATTCTTAGCCACAGGAATCGAATAGGCACCTGTACTCGTATTGGAATACCAATTATCGTCAGGCTTTCCATTACTTAGCGTTTCTTTGTAGAACTGAATAAAAGGCTTGAGGCCAGCTTGATGGGTCATCATTTCCTTGATATTTATTTTTCCATAAGCAGGATAATTGCCAACCAAACTTGGTAAATAGGTTGAAAGTGTATTATCGGGATTGAAAATGTTGTCTGTCTGCAATTTCATAATTCCCAATGTAGATCCTGCGATCTTTGAAATCGAAGCAATATCATAGACATCAGTATCGACAACATTTACCGCAGAATTAAACTCGGGTGCACCAAAGCTCTTTCGGTAAATTATTTTACCTTGAACGGCTACAACAATTTGACAGCCAGGAAAAGCACCTTTGTCTAAAGCAAATTGAACAATACTATCAATTCCATTTAAATCTTTAGAATCGACGCCCAATTCTTCTGGCATAGAGAATTTCAATCTGCCAGACCATGGAAAAGTAATTCCCGAATGGATTGGAAATTCATTATTAATAGCAATTGGCAATTTTCCCGTCGCAGGAACAGCTCCAAAGATGAGTTGCGATGCCGCTAAATGTGTTTCAGGTTGATTTTCATATGCAACCAAAACTGCATCAACATTATTTCCTATTTTTTCTTCAGATAGTATTAATGGATTCCCAAAGAACACCACTACATTCTGGTTTTCTTCAGGTAAATTATCTATCCATTTTTTCCAAGAAGCATCGTATCCAAAACCTAATTTTGATTTTACAGAATTTGCATGCAAACTGGTAATTACCAAATCGTAATTTTTTAGCAAATTACTGCATTTGGTAATGGCTTCTTCTGATGTGTAAAAATGGTAAAAGTCGGCAGATGCAAATAGTTCAATACTTTCTTGAAATGAATTTGATTGTGTCCCAATTGAAACGACGGCTATTTTTTTATCGAGACGTTTGATTGGGAGCAAATCTCCATCATTTCTTAAAACAGTAGAAGCCTTCTCATAAACTTCATTTTTAATTTGTTTTTTTTGAGCGTCTGTTAACGCTGTTGCGTCAACCGGCGCAACCACATACTTATATTTGGCGACCAATATACGCTTGCATCTCTCGTCAATTTCTTCAGACTTTATCTCACCATTTAGAACTTTATTTTTTATCGCTGCTATGGCATCTTTAACACTTTCAGGATATAATAAAATGTCACACCCTGCTTCAAATGCTTTTACAACTACATCAGTTTTACCATATAAATCAGAGACCGCCTTCATGTTCAAAGCATCGGATACCACTAAACCTTTATAGTTCATTTTACCTTTGAGCAAAACTTTAATAGCTTCTTTTGATAAACTCATTGGTATTCCTGAATCATCGATAGTTGGGATTCTTAAATGAGCAATCATCGTTGCCGGAGCACCTGCATTCATTCCTGCTTCAAAAGGCGGTAGCTCTTCAGAAATTATTAAATCTTCTGTTTGACTTATTGTAGGAAGTTCTAAATGCGAATCTTTATCCGTGTTCCCATGTCCAGGAAAATGTTTGATACATGACATTACACCATTTCTTTCAAAAGCTTTTACAAAGGCTTCAACGTTTTTAGAGACCAAATCTTTATCACCTCCAAAAGCTCTAAAACCGATTACAGGATTACTTGGATTACTATTAACATCTGCCACTGGAGAAAAGCTCATATGAATACCAAGCGACCGCATTTCAAGAGCCATTGCTTGAGCAATCTTTCCTGATAAAACTGTATCTTGGGTTGCGCCTATTGTATAGGAATATGGATAACGCTCCCCATCAAATAACCTCATACTAGAGCCCCATTCAGCATCCATTGCAAAAAGCAAAGGAGTTAATGATTTATCTTGGAACCTTTTTGTGCATTCTGCTAGATTGCTTTTCTCACCTTGAAAAAATATGACGCCGCCTATTTTATTTTCGGTAATATATGTCTCGACTTCTTTTAAATGTTTTTCACCACCATTAGATTTAGCAGACACCATAAAGAACTGACCAATTTTATCCTCTAAAGTCATTTCTTTCAATCGCATTTCAGCCCATTCATTCGCCTCTTTGGTAATGTCCAAAGATTTCACTTTTTGAACATCTAGAGAAATGGATTCTTGTTCTAAAAAACCACTTAACACATGCAATGAACCGGTTATTATAAACAAACCAAGTGCTGAAAAAATTTTATCAAACATCATAATACGAAGATAAAAATTTATTATCGATTCTTTGAGAAATAAGGATCTGGAATAATTAGAATTTTTTGTTTAAAAACAATGGGCAATCTATTGAAAAAACTAACCTTTAAGTTCTATTTTTGCAACATCTTCTGCTTTCAATTGAAAAAGAAGTACACTTGAATTTTGATTAACTTTAGGGTATGCGTGATATCATTAAATTATTGCCTGACCATATTTCAAACCAAATTGCTGCAGGAGAGGTTATCCAAAGACCATCTTCGGTTGTTAAAGAACTCGTTGAAAATGCAATTGATGCAAAGGCTGATGTTATTCAGGTAGTTATAAAAGATGCAGGCAGAACACTTATTCAAGTTATTGATAATGGAGTCGGAATGTCAAAAAATGATGCCTTAAAATGTTTCGAACGCCATGCTACAAGTAAGGTTTCAGATGTCAGTGATTTGTATAGTTTAAAGACAAAAGGTTTTAGAGGAGAAGCGCTAGCGTCAATTGCATCTATTGCCTATGTATCTCTTCAAACAAGAAGTGATGAAGAAGAATTGGGTGTTAAAATTATTTTCGAGGGAAGCAAAACAATAGCTAATGAGGTTTGCACTTGTGCAGTTGGAAGTAATTTTGAAGTAAAGAATTTATTTTACAATGTTCCTGCGAGACGTAATTTTCTTAAATCTGACAGTGTTGAATTCAATCATATTTTGGATGAATTTGAACGGGTGGCCTTGGCGCATCCAGATTTAAGTTTTTTGTTGGCGCACAACAATCAAGAAATTTTCAATCTTCCAAAGACCATACTCAAAAAAAGGATTATCGATATTCTGGGAAAAACTTCAATGGAGAAACTAATTCCCATTAATGAAATCACGGACATTGTTAAAATATCTGGTTTTATAGGTAAGCCGGAATTGGCTAAAAAGTCAAGAGGAGAGCAATTTTTCTTTGTAAACGGAAGATTCTTCAAGGATTCCTATTTCAATCATGCTGTAAATAAAGGGTTCGAAGGCGTTTTGCCTCAAAAAATGTTTCCAAGTTATTTTATTTATCTTGAAGTAGACCCCAGTAAAATTGATGTTAATGTTCATCCAACGAAAACAGAAATCAAATTTGAAGAAGACCGATCCATATATGCAATATTAATGAGTGCAGTGCGCCAATCTCTCGGAAAATTCAGCATTGCTCCTACCCTAGATTTTGATAGAGAAACAAGTTTTGATGTCCCTTTTGAAGTTCAAAAATCAACACCTAGCGAACCCATAATAAACGTTAATCCTGATTACAATCCTTTTAAACCCTCAACTTTTTCTAAATCCACCAATGCGTTAGTTACAAGCGCCTTCAGTTCTGCGATAAAATCCCAAGGTTTTGGGAATAGACCCATACAAACTGAAGAATGGGAAAGCTTTTACAAGATTGTCGAAAACGAAGAGGTCGAATCCACTGATCAAATTGAATTGAACCTTGAAGTTGAAGAAAAGAAAACTTATCTCTTCAAAAATGGTTATTTGTTCACCATGGTAAAATCAGGAATGCTCATTGTTCACATTAGGCGGGCTAAGGAAAGAATCATTTACGATCTAATAATGTCCCAATTTGTATCTGAAGCATTGCATACACAACAATTGCTATTTCCCATTGAAAAGAGTATAAATGGAATTGAGAAAAAGATATGGTCAGGTTTTCAATCTATGTTTGAAAGGATGGGGTTTATTTCAGAATTGAAAAATGATATTTTGGAAATAAGTGGTATCCCCAATTGGTTGAACGAGGAAAACGGTTTGGAATGCATTGATCATATTTTTAACGAAATGTCCCAACGAGACGTTGACAAAGGTGAAATAGCACATTTTATTGGTTTGCAGATTGCTAAATCTCACGCATTTTCATTTTCGAAAAAATTTAAATTGAGCGAGGCGCAAATTCTTATTGAACAGCTTTTTCAATGCCCTGAACATATACTTACCCCAAAAGGTAAAAAAATCTTGGACACCATAGATTTGAATAAACTAACCGAAACTTTTTAAACATGTCATTTTTAAGCCAATTACCTCAAGTTACAAAGAACCTTCTCATTTTGAATATTCTGATGTTTATTATGAACCTGGTTCTATTAAACAAAGGCATTGATTTAAACGAATTACTTGGAGCCTACTTTATTACATCTCCAAATTTTGAGCCTTACCAGGTTGTTACTTATATGTTTATGCATGACAACAATAATTTCATGCATATCCTTGTAAACATGCTTATGTTGGTAATGTTTGGCGCCCATCTTGAACGTGTTTGGGGAGCAAAACGCTTTTTTATTTTTTACGTGAGCTGTGCTGTTGGCGCATATTTATTGTACAGTGGTCTTGGTGTATATCAAATGCTTACTGCAAAATCGGCTTTGAAGGGAGTTGTTGATTTTACTTCAATCAATAATATATTAGAAAATAGCAGCTCACTAACTGAGCTAAATGTAAATATTAGCTCATATCTGGCAAGTTTACCGAATTTTACTAAAGAAAATTGGGATTATTTAGAACAATACATACAACTTGGAATTACCCCAATGGTTGGCGCTTCAGGAGCCTTATTTGGAATCATGACTGGATTTGCCATTCTTTTTCCAAATACAGAACTTATGTTACTATTCCCTCCAATTCCAATAAAGGCTAAGTATTTAATTGGTGCATACTTACTGTTTGAAATATATAATAGTATTATAATGATTAATGATTCAGTTGCACATCTCGCTCACGTTGGAGGTGCTATTGTTGGAATAGTATTCGTTTTGTATTGGAGAAAAAAGGATAGAAATCATTTTTGGTAAAATGAGCACAGATAGAACATTTATTGATGAATTGAAATATCAATTTCGACATGGCGGGGTAACTGTTAAATTAATTTTCATTAATGTAGCAGTATTTTTGTTTATTCAAGTTTTATTGGCGTTGAGTCGCTTGACGGTAAATGAACAAGCTGATTTTGTGACCAATTTCTTTTCACTCAATTCGGATTTTCCAATTTTCATTACCAGACCTTATACTATAATAACCTCAATTTTTTCCCATTTCACAATTCTTCATCTTTTGTTCAACATGCTTTTCTTGTATTTTTCAGGAAACCTATTTGAGCAACTTTTTGATAAATCAAGACTTATTTACACTTATGTATTAGGGGGCGTTTTAGGTGGATTATTTGAATTGCTTGCTCATTCGATTTTTCCAGCTTTAAAAATTAGTCAAGGCTCCTTAATTGTTGGGGCTTCTGGATCAATAATGGCGCTATTCACAGCGTTGGCATTTTATCGACCAAATATTGAAGTTCGGCTTTTCAACATTTTCCCCTTAAAACTCATTTATCTGGCGTTGTTTTTTATACTTATGGATATCATAACTTTAGGTGTAAATGATGGAACTGCTCATTTCGCGCATCTTGGTGGTGCTTTGTTTGGAGTATGGTCCATTCAAAAACTAAATAGTTCGACAAACGTTGTTGTCTTTGTTCAATCAATTTTTAACAATATGATGAATTTTTTCAGGAATCTTTTTAGTGGAAATAAGAAATTAAGAGTTAAGAAAGGTGGTAAAACGCGTTCAACACAATTTAAAACTGATGAGGATTATAATCTTGAAAAAAAACGCAAACAAGAAAAAACAGATGCAATTCTTGACAAAATTTCTAAATCTGGTTATGAGTCATTAACAAAAGCTGAAAAGGATTTTCTTTTCAATCAAGGAAATAATGGCTAATCTGATAAGGAAAATAATGAGATTTTCATCCTTTATGAAAATTTTCACTATCGTCGTACTGTGTGCATTACTCACTTCTTATTTGGCGCCATTTGTGCATCCAAACACTTTTAAAATACTCCCTCTTTTTGGACTCTTGTACCCTGTTTTCCTTCTAATTGCCTTAGTATTAATGATTATTTGGGCTTTGGCAAGATCAAGGTGGGCAATAATTACATTGCTAATAATTATTATTGGAGGTAAATTGCATTTCAGACTTTTTGCTTTTGGTCAGGATCAAGACGCAATTGCTACAAATGTGAATGCGCTGCATGTTATGAGTTATAATGTTCGACTTTTCGATTTATACACGGCTCAGAAAGGTGAAAAATATACAAAACGTGACGCAATATTTAAATACATTCAAAACACCAATCCTGACATTGTTTGCTTTCAAGAATTTTATCATCAAGATAAACCAACAAGTTTCTCCACTAAAGACACCCTAATTGAATTGTTGGAGATTAAAGATTATCATGAAAGATATGCACATAAATTAAGAGGCCGTCAAAATTTTGGTGTAGCAGTGCTCTCAAAGTATCCTATGATTGCAAAAGGTGATGTGATGTTTCCAACTCAAGGAGAAAAGGATTTTAACTATTGTGTTTTTGTTGATATCATTAAAAATAATGATACGTTTAGGGTATACAATGTCCATCTGCAATCTATTAAATTAAAAGATGACGATTATTCTGTTTTCGATAAAAATGCATCCACTACATCTAAAGTAAAATCTACAATCAGTTTAATGATTGAAAAGTTAACTATTGCATACCCGAAGCGGGCAGAACAAGCAAGAGCTGTAGTAGAACATATCAAAACATCCCCTTATCCAACGATTGTCTGTGGTGACTTTAACGATACGCCCATGTCATACGCTTACAACCAATTCAATAATATATTAACTGATTCATTTCGGAACTGTATGACAGGAATTGGATCAACATACGTTGGAAGGGTTCCGGCAGGAAGGATTGACTATATATTTTATACTAAAGACTTAGCTTCAGCTCAATTTAAAATACAAGAAGTTCCTTTAAGTGATCACAGGGCTATTTCATGTAAAATTTATAAACCCATGAAACCATGATAATTGAAATTCAACCAGACTCAATTGATATAAGATTAATAAATCAAGCTGTTGCCATTCTTAAGTCAGGTGGAATTATTGTATTTCCAACTGATACAGTTTACGCCATGGGTTGTGACTTATATAATAAGAAAGCTTTAACGAAACTTGCTAAATTGAAGGACCTTAAATTGAGTAAAGCTAATTTTGCAATTATTTGTCCTGATCTTAGCCATCTTTCAGAATATGTAAAACAAATTGACCGATCAACTTTCAAGCTTTTAAAACACAATTTACCTGGACCTTTCACTTTTATCCTTAGTGCAACAAATGAGGTGCAACGACTTTTTGAATCGAATAGAAAAGAAATTGGAATTAGAATTCCAAATAACAAAATAATTTTAGCATTGGCGAATGCATTAGGTAATCCAATAGCGACCACCTCTTTACATAATGATCAAGATGAAATTTTGGATTATTTTGTTGATCCTTATGCAATATATGAACAACTAGAAGATCAGATTGATTTAATCATTGACGGTGGACTCGGAAAATTGGAAGCGTCTACTGTAGTTGACTGCACATCAGGAGAACCAGTCGTTATAAGGCAGGGAGAGGGCCATCTAGAATAAATTAATTCGTCGATAATTTTGTTAATAGTTTTTTGAAAACAATTGATTTTTATTTCGTCGTTTCAACGAAATTAGCAAAATGGTATTAAATCGCGTTTGGGTAGGCATGTTTATCATTGCCTTTGTAATGGGTTTTTCAAAACTCATTTTTTGGCAAAATACAGAAGTCCTTCAAACCATGATGGATGCAATGTTCGAGGCCGCTAAAACTGGTTTTGAATTGGCTATTTTCATGACTGGAACCATGGCATTATGGATGGGTTTTATGAGAATAGGTCAAGATGGAGGCGCTATTGCAGTTATGAGCAAAGTCATCAGTCCTTTATTTGGTAAATTATTCCCCGAAATTCCGAAAAATCATCCTGCCGTTGGATCAATAATGATGAATTTTTCAGCCAATATGCTAGGTTTAGATAACGCCGCAACGCCTGCAGGACTAAAGGCAATGAAAGACTTGCAGGAATTGAACCCAAATCCAAAAGTTGCAACCAATGCGCAAATAATGTTTTTGGTGTTGAATGCCTCAGGATTAACAATTATTCCAGTTTCTATTCTAGCGACAAGAGCTGCCGAAGGCTCAACCAATCCTGCCTCTGTGTTTTTACCGATCTTGATAACAACCTATTTTGCAACACTTGCGGGATTGATATTTGTAGCTGTAAAGCAACGTATCAATTTGCTAGACAAAACCATCCTAACCTATGTAGGTGGAATGACTGCAATTATTGTTGGATTTATGATTTATTTGAATAACCATCCAGATCAAATCAAAACAATATCCTCGGTTGTAAGCAATACTATAATGTTTGGTTTTATCATTTTCTTTTTTGCCCTTGCTATCAAATCTAAAGTTCAAATGTTTGATTCCTTTATAGAAGGTGCAAAAGAAGGCTTTCAAGTTTCAATCAACATAATCCCCTATCTCGTAGCGATGTTAGCTGCTGTTGCACTTTTTAGAGCTTCCGGAGCTTTTGAAGACATCATGAATGGACTTCGTGAAGCGTTAATATTTATTGGTGTAAAGGCGGTAGAATTTATTGATGCCTTGCCCGTAATTTTCATGAAACCGTTTTCAGGAAGTGGTGCTAGAGCGTTAATGGTCGAAAACATGAAAGTTTTCGGTCCTGATTCTTTCGTTAGTAACCTTTCTGCAACGTTTCAAGGAAGCACGGAAACAACTTTTTATGTTCTTGCTGTATATTTTGGATCTGTTAAAATTACCCAAACAAGGTATGCTGCAGCTGCTGGGATATTTTGCGATGTAATTGGAGGAACTGTAGCGGTTTTGGTAGCATATCTATTTTTTGGATAGACATAATATTCAATGATGCTTTATCCATCTTTTAAAGCTGCATTCATTGATAAAAGGTTTTCCCGCTTGACTTTGTATTACTGAATTTGGTATATTTGATAATGAAGGAATTTGAAAAAACTGATGGTACTAGGCTCTAAGAAACGTATTCGCAAATCAAAAAATAAAATACTTCCCTTTTTACTTTTTGGCATTCTATTTTTCACCTTTGTAAATTGTAAATTACCCATTTCATTAAGTCCTAAAGTTTCCTTGCCCTTAATTAGAGGTATTGACACATTAGAAATTCAAAGATTTTCAGTTGACAACCCGAACAATGAGAATTTAACCTATTACACTTATCTTCCAGATACAGTTAATAATTCCATGCAGATTTTATTTGTAATGCACGGTAAAGATCGCAATGCGATGGATTATTTAGATGCTTGGAAAGATTTCGCTGATTCGAATAATTTTTTAATCATAGCACCTGAATTTCCGGAATTGATTTCAGGCGAAACATTTGATTACCAAGAAGGTAACATTTGGAATAAGAATCACCAATGGAACGAGAAAAAAGATTGGGCCTTTGCAACAATTGAGAGAATCTTTGATGATGTTAAACAAAACAACGCGCTTGTTGCTGACTCATTCTATATTTTTGGTCATTCTGCTGGAGCACAATTTGTCCATCGAATGATTACTTTCATGCCAGAGTCGAGCGCTAAAGTAGCAATCGCTGCAAATGCTGGATGGTATACATTTCCTAATTTTAAAGAAACATTTCCTTATGGGCTGAATGAAGCTCCTTTAAGTACTGATTCATTAAAACTTATATTAAGTAAAAAACTTTTCATTCTGTTGGGGGAAAATGATACTAAAAAAGGATTTCTTCGCGAAACTGAAAAAGCTAATAAGCAGGGTGATGACAGACTTGAGAGAGGAGAGAACTATTACAAAGCAGGCAAAAATGAGGCCTATAGCTTAAACTGCAAATTCAATTGGAAAATAAACATAATTGATGATGCAGATCATAACTATATAATAATGAGTAAAGCTGCACAAGAGATTATTTTAAACCTCTAAAATAATCTTAAGCAAACAAAATAGTTTGTTTCTAATTATTCACCCTATCGATCAAAAATGATAAATTGGTTCCGAAAAAAGAAAAATACGGATATTCCAGAAGTGAGAAATATCAAAAAGGTACAAATGCAACCTTTTGAATACCATCCAAAAATAATCCTCGCATGGGCGAAGGCTGTTGAGGGAAACAAGGAAATAAAAAAATGGTTATTTGATAATGAATTTCCTGAGCTTGCCATCGCAGTTGACGCAATAAGACTGAAAGAAACAGCAAGAGATTGGTTAACAGATAATGGCTACCCACATATTATGGCGTTTATTCATGCAGCAGAAGGCAACGTAAGGGCTCAAAAATGGCTTCAATTGAATCATTTAGATTCATTATTTCATATGGCAATGGCCATAGAAAGTGAAGAGGAAAGCTGGAAATGGATTGCTAAAAACGTTGGTCCTGAAATGTTCATGCTCACACAAACCATAAAGAAGGTTAAAGATGAAATAGAGGAAAATCACAATGATATTCATTCCTTTAACAAGGACTAAAATCAATACCCCGAAACAATTACTTGTGTTGCGCCATTTCCATATTTAGACTTATCTGCTTCATTTAATTTATAGATATCCAATTTTGACAAGTATGATCTGACTTCATCTTTTAAAATTCCGTCTCCAACACCATGAATTACAACAAAACGCTTTACGCGATTGATTTTAACCTTTTCAAGAAAATAACGCAATGCCTTCATTTGCATTTCAATATAATGCAGTGATGGTGTATTTATGATTTCAATAGGAAGTTTTTCGATATGCAAATCAATTTCCCATTTATCAATGTAATTTGATTGCTTCTTTTTTTGATTTAAATCTTGTTTTTTTTTCGCTGTTCTATAATTAGGTTCCTCCTCAAGTTTTACAAAATTTGAATCTACCTGAAAATCCTCTGTTATTATTTTTACCAATTCAATAGCTTGAACTTGTCTCTCGAAACCATGGTCATCCTCGACAATAATTTGGGAGTTAGAAACTGATTTCACAATAGCATATCCTTTCTCTTTTAGAAAGGCTACTTTCTCATTTAAATGAAATTTCATTGATATACCAGTCAAAATAATCCGCCCACAAAGTATTTGTTAATAAGAGAAATGGAAGGACAATAATCAAAGACAAACTAATTATCCATAAAAACAGAAATATTATTTTTACAAATATCGAAGCGTCATATTGCATCGGTGAGATTAATACTCCATTGACTTGTTCCGCCAATATTGGATCAAGCTCTTCATTGGGCATCATTTCTTTAATTTTATTCAAAGCTGCAGATTGCTCCATCAACACCTCCTTAATTTGAATGTAATTTTTATTTGAAAGATTCTTATAAGATGTGATAAAAGGAATATTTCTTTTTTTCAATTCTTTATGGATTAAATAATTCTTTTGCATTGCTCTTACACGAAATCCCATGAAAAAACCAAAAATTACCAGGATCCAATTGTTTAAATACAGCCCCCCTAAAATTAAAATCATAGAAGAAATGAAGGAAAATGCCAATAATAGCAACTCATAATTTCCTTTTATAAAGGATTTAAAAAGTTGCCCTCCATCAAGAGGTTCAATAGGCAATAAATTAAGTAAATTCAATAGTAAGAACATGAGTCCTAGGTCAACCATCCATCTTTCGTGAAATTGTACAGAAAGAAAAAGAAAAACAATTCCAAATAAAACACCTGGAAATGGTCCCGCACCAACAACGATCATGGTTTCTTTTTGTGAATACTCATCCTTATCACCTTGCACAAAAGCCCCCATTAGTGGGACAAAAAGCATTTTTACATTTCGATATTTAAAAAATTTCATAGCAAGGAAATGCCCTAGTTCATGAATAATGAGTACCGCTAATATATTCAAAAGAAAACTTAGCTCTTCAGAAAAAAAAAGCAAAAAGGTTATAATGAAAATGACAATTGATAGCACTGTTGCCGAAAATCCACCATTCGTTTGTTTCTCCTTTAGCTCAGGTTTGTCAGGATAAAAATTAAATTCTTCCATTATTTATAAATGTATGATTCCAATTCTACGTAAAATTGGAAATTCAATAGGGCATTGGTTAATTTTTAATTAAACGTGCAAAATCTTTTGCGAAATAGGTTAAAATCGCGTCTGCCCCTGCTCTTCTAATACTAAGTAAAATTTCAGATATGGCATTATTGTAATCCAACCATCCTTTTTCAGCGGCTGCATAAACCATTGCGCATTCACCGCTCACATTGTAAGCAGTTATAGGAATATTAAAGTTTTCTTTTAAGACGTGAATAATATCCAAGTAGCACAAAGCGGGTTTGACCATTAACATATCGGCACCTTCTAAATAATCCAGTTCAGCCTCTAAAATAGCCTCTCTTTTATTTGCAGGATTCATCTGATAGGTTTTTTTATCACCATGTTTTGGTGCTGAATTTAATGCATCACGAAATGGACCATAAAAAGCACTGGCATATTTTGCAGTGTACGACATGATTGATACATCTGTAAAACCATTTTCATCTAAATAATTGCGAATTGAGGCAACCCTACCGTCCATCATATCAGATGGACCAATAATATCAATTCCTGCTTGAGCTTGAGCCAAGGCCATTTTATTCAAAATAGGCAATGTCTTATCGTTAAGAATTTTACCATCAGCAACAAAACCGTCATGTCCGTCTGAAGAATAAGGATCCATAGCAACATCGCTCATTAAAGAAATTTCAGGAAATTCTTTCTTGATTTGATAAATTGCTTTCAAATAAAAATTTTCTTCGGAGTAACTGTAACTAGCGATTGTATCTTTTAAGGTATCTTCAACCGCAGGAAACATATCAAAAGACATAATCCCCAAGTTAACACATGATTCAATCTCTTTAAGTAATAAATCAATTGACCATCTGTAATTATTTGGTAAAGAATGTATTTCTTCTTTTACACCTTTACCATCTTTAAGAAAAATCGGGTAGATTAAATGCTCCGCACCTATTTTGGTTTCTTCAACCATTTTTCTAATCGCTGCCGACTTTCTGTTTCTTCTTGGACGCCTTTCCATTGGTCTTAATTTTCAGTTACTTTTTAAGTAATGAACAACTACATTAACATACCACCGCATACCGGAATAGTTTGACCGGTAATATACGCTGACATTTCCGACCCCAAAAATACTGTTGCGTTGGCAACATCTTCAGGAGTACCTCCTCTTTTCATCGGGATTGAATTACGCCATTGTTCAACAGCTTTTGGATCTAAAACTTCTGTCATTTCTGTTTCAATGAATCCAGGGGCAATGGCATTACATCGAATATTTCTTGATCCCAGTTCTTGTGCAACAGACTTAGTGAAACCAATTAATCCGGCTTTTGATGCGGCATAGTTAGCTTGACCGGCATTGCCACGAACCCCAACTATGGATGACATATTAATAATTGATCCAGATTTTGCTTTTAACATAGGGCGTAAAACTGCTTTAGTTAAATTAAATGCTGATTTCAAGTTGGTATTGATGACTTCTTCCCATTGTTCTTCGGTCATTCGCATCAAAAGTGTGTCTCTGGTTATTCCAGCATTGTTTACCAATACATCCACAGTTCCAAAATAAGCAACTACATCATCAACCAATTGTTGAGCTTGTTCGAAATTAGCCGCATCACTTTTAAATCCTTTTACTTCTCCACCATTTTGACTCAATTCTTGTTCTAAAGCTCTTGCTTTTTCATCAGAAGAAAGATATGTAAATGCAACTTTGGCGCCGTGTTCTATGCATTTTTGAGCAATTGAACGTCCAATTCCACGTGATGCACCTGTAATTATAACTACCTTATTTTCTAACAATTTCATAATATTTTTTTTTAACAAATATACATATTGAAAACCACTTTGTTTTGAAGGATAATTAAGGTTATTAAAAACTCATTTTTAATTTAAATATCCATTTAGAAAAAAAATAACTTAGAGATGTTAAGTATTTCAAGGAAAACTTGTTGACTGAAATTAATTCATTAAAAAATCAAATAATTTCATTGTGTTTTAAGATATTTTCAACTAATTTAGCATCTAGGTTTAGTTGTAAAAGGTAGGTTAGGTTAGTTCGAAAGGAGCATTTTATGCTCCTTTCGGCATTTTTATGATTCAATTAAAAAAGTCCCAAGTTATTCCAACCCTTATTTGTAATCCCCCAATTGGATAGCCATTTTGAACCTCAATATTTCGATCAGTCCAAAAACTGCCGATGTTTTCAGCTCTTACAAAAAATCTGAATTCATCAATTTGAAAACCTCCGAACCAATGTAGATCGGTATATGTAGGTCCAAAACCATAAGAATTCGAAATATCCCAACTTAATACATTTGTTACAAATCCTATTCTTTCATATTTTGAGACAAAAGCAAAATCAACCCCTGAATAAAGTTGCATTTTACCTGCTTTGAAAACCTTTGTTTTATAACTTAGCCTTAAATTCGCGGCATGTTTTGGAAGGTATTGAATGGCGGATTTCGACTTGCAAAATTGATAATACGCCTCAACGTTAATTTTTTTGATATTATAATTCAATTTTAAATATGACCTATTTAAGACCATGCTCTTAATTGAATCATTATTCCAAGTATTATTGATAAACCAAAAATCTCCGGAATGTATACTCTGACTGTATCCCAACGCTAAAGTTAATTTATCTATTTGAGTAAATAAACTTGCATCTGCAACAAATCTGAAATATTTCGATGTACTGAAATTTGAGGTATAATTGTTGCCAAATGTATAACGTTGATAATAGTCTGCAAGTTTCTTTTCAAATGATGCTGATCCTTTGAAATCTAATATTTTAGCAATAGGCCCCTGCATCAAAAATAAATTAGAAATACCGTTTTCAGCACCAAATAAATTAACATTTACACTATCATGTATTACCCACCAATCGTTAAGATGATAAATAATATTACCATTAGCATTTAACTCAATGGTATCTCTAAATAAACCTAAATTTTGAAAATTCCAGTAGTTGATAGTTGCTCCAGCATTTACGTTCCAAGATTTTGAACTAAAAAATCCACCTATCCCCATTCCAACTTGTGACCATTGAAATTGATCGTAGGTTTCAGTGCTATCCAAATTAATCTGATTATACATTTGCGCCAATGTATCTGACTCCTCAGTATATCTGTACTTTTTGATTTTCAAAGTATTATTAGCATAAAGACCTAAAGCTTTGGTAGAATCTCTATCAAAGTCAAAATAATTCCACCAATCAATATTTGTGCGTTGAGTCAACGCGTTGGCACTCTCTTTCCTTACTGGTATAAATTGTAAATCAAACTCATTGTTTAGTGTATCAATTAATAATCCATCATTTAATCCCACAGCAGAAGTAGCAATACTTCCCAAAAAATAGGTAGTCCATAATTCAGTAGTTCTAAAAAGTTGAAGCGCTGTATTATTGTGATTAAAACTTCCCGATCGCAACATGCCATTAGATCTCATTTTATTGTAATCTAAATTGATCAGCAAGCCATTGCTTAATTTTTGTTGATACTCTGCTTTAGCAAATTGATTACCACTACTTCCAAATGAATAGGCAAAACCTATGTGAGGTAGACCACTAAACTTTAAATTTGATGGTTTAAAGAATTCAAAATACTGCATTCCGCCAACATTACGAAAAAAGTAATCACTCGAAAAGGTGTTTTCTAATGCATTCCATCCACCACCGGGCAAAGTATTGCATTGTATTCCAACTAATCTATCAATCGAATCCAAAATCCCTCCAATTCTGTATGAATACTGAAGTGAATCAATTTTATAGAATGTTTGAGCATTGGCATTAAAACCTATACAAAAACTGAATATAAAAAATATTTTATATAAATTTTTGACGATCATTAAACACTAAACAAAAAAGGGGGCAAAAGCCCCCGAAAACTATTAATTTCTTTTGAATTATGAAAGACTGTTGATTCTTAATTGCAGTCCTGACTTCAAATTAGCGGCTTTATTCTTGTGAATAACATTGTTTTTTGCCAATTTATCCAACATGGAAACTACTGATACGAAAAAAGAAGAAGCCTCTGTCTTGTCAGTAAGCGTTCTCAACTTTCTAACCGCATTTCGGGTAGTTTTGTGTTGGTACTTATTTCTCAAACGCTTCGTGTCATTTGATCTGATTCTTTTTTGAGCTGACTTATGATTCGCCATTTTATTTATTTTACTTTTTAATTTCTATTGCAGCCCATAGGAGAATCGAACTCCTGTTTCCAGGATGAAAACCTGGCGTCCTAACCACTAGACGAATGGGCCAAAACTTAATTTTGGCAGCCCATAGGAGAATCGAACTCCTGTTTCCAGGATGAAAACCTGGCGTCCTAACCACTAGACGAATGGGCCTTATTTCAAATTTCCCCAAATTTTGGGAGTGCAAATATAAAGCGAAAATCTTTAAAATAAACGATTAATCTTCATTTTTTTAAAAAAATTCGGGATCATCTGTTTTCATTTTAAATCCTAAACGCTTACCTGTTTGTAATTGAAGATTATTTGATATGGCTTGTATTTGCCCTACTGAAAGCACTGAAACATACTCATAAGGCGGAATCAACAAGTCAAAATCAAGAGCAAATGCAAATGCTGACTGTACAATAAGCTGAATTAATTCTTTAGACAATACTATATTCTCAATATCACGGAACAAGTAACCCAATTGTCCTTTTCCCTCCATCATAAAATGACGATCGTGATTAATAAATAGACGACCGATCAAATATCCAGAATCCTCTACCCTATTTTGAATAAAAGACTCAGCAAGGAAATTATAAATGTATATAATTCCAAAATATCCATTGTTCTCCTCTGAGGTCATGTAACGTGTTCCCCACAATGGATTTTCATCGGGCAGACGGAAAACATTATTATGAAGATGAAAAACCAAAACATCACTTCCAATAAAAACATGCATTTCAAAATCACCTCTTTCTTTTGCGCTAAGTCGAATTCGTGCGTCTTTGACATGTTTTTGTAACAACTCTAACTCTTTAAAAATGACTTGCTTGAATTCTTTAAAGACTTTTTCACAATCGTCGGCAATATTTTGCTTTAGTGCAGACTTGTTTATCAACAAATCGAGAATAATTTTTCTATTTTCTTCCATATTAATAAGCTTTAGCAAAAATAGCCCTTCTTGGAGAAGGATTTCCTGTCACCATACATCTACCTTCTTCTTCAGGTTCATCTAAAGCGATACATCGGATAGTAGCCTGGGTTTCTTCTTTGATTTTTGCCTCAGTTTCCTTTGTACCATCCCAGTGTGCTTTAATAAAGCCGCCTTTTTCAATTTCCTTTTTAAAAATATCGTAATGCTCAACAGATCTTGTATTGTTAATTCCAAATGTCTTTGCTTTAACAAATAAATTGTTTTGAATTTCAACGAGTAACGCTGAAATATAATGCGCAATGCCGTCGAAATCTTTTGATTCCTTAGTTTTTGTGTCACGCCTCGCTAATTCAACCTTTCCTTCTTCCAAATCCCTAGGCCCCATCGCCAAACGTATAGGCACACCTTTACACTCGTATTCGGCAAATTTCCAACCCGGTCTGCGATTATCATCATTATCATATTTAAATGTTATCCCGAGCTCCTTTAATTCTTTAGCCAGGCGTGCCATTTTGGAATCGATAGCTTTTAACTCGTCCTCGTTACGATAGATGGGTACACCAACTACTTGAATAGGTGCCAGAATCGGAGGCAAAACCAAGCCTTCATCATCTGAATGTGTCATTATCAAAGCGCCCATCAAACGAGTGGAAACTCCCCATGATGTAGCCCATACATATTCCAATTTTCCTTCCTTATCTGCAAATTTCACGTCAAATGCTTTAGCGAAATTTTGACCTAAAAAATGAGAAGTTCCTGCCTGAAGTGCTTTTCCATCTTGCATCATCGCTTCAATACAGTATGTTTCTTCAGCACCTGCAAAACGTTCACTTTCTGATTTTTTCCCTTTAATTACAGGCATTGCCATGCAGTTCTCCGCAAATTCAGCATACACATCGAGCATTTTCTCTGCTTCCTCGATAGCCTCTTGTTTCGTAGCATGAGCCGTATGACCTTCTTGCCACAAAAATTCAGCTGTTCGTAAAAAAAGTCGGGTACGCATTTCCCATCGCACCACATTCGCCCATTGATTGATTAGAATTGGCAAATCTCTATAAGATTGAATCCAATTCCTGTAAGAGTTCCAAATAATGGTTTCTGATGTTGGCCGAACAATAAGTTCCTCTTCAAGTTTAGCATCCGGATCAACGATTACTCCACTCCCATCTTCGGCATTCTTCAGCCTGTAATGGGTGACAACAGCGCATTCTTTCGCAAATCCCTCAACATGACTTGCCTCTTTGCTTAAATAAGACTTTGGAATAAAAAGGGGAAAATAGGCGTTTGAATGACCCGTTTCTTTGAATCTTTGGTCAAGTAAGTCTTTCATTTTCTCCCAAATTGCATAACCGTATGGCTTTATAATCATGCATCCTCTTACGTCCGAATGTTCTGCTAAATCTGCACGATAAACCAATTCGTTATACCATTTGGAATAGTCCTCTTCCCTTGTTGTGTTTTTTTGAGCCATATTGCTTTATTAATGTTAGAAACGTTTTGCAAAATTAGAAAATTAAGCTTATTTTTAATCAATTGGTTAAAGCTATGAATTCAAGAGTAAGTTTATTTAAAATTTCAATGTTTGGTTTAATACTTTCCTCCTGCGTATCAAACGAGAATATATGGACTGATGATTTATACCACATGAGATCTTCAGAACTTCCAGAAGGTGAATCTCTAACAGATGAAACCGGTTACGCAAATTTCAAGGAAAGAATTGAAACTGAAGAAATAAACACTTATTATGAAGCGCAACAAAATGCTAGTTCCATTGGTTTTTACAGTTCTTATGACCCAATATTTTGGGGTATGTATCCGATGAACTATTATCCAGCGACAACTTTATTTTTTGGTCAAGGTATTCCAGGTTTTAACAATGACATGAGCTGGTATGGAAGTTACGGATATCCTTTTTATTCGAGTTATAATAATTATGACCCATTTTATAATTTGTATGGATACAATCCTTATTTTGGATATGGAGATTTTAACCAAGGATATGGGTATTTCAATAACGGATGGGGAGCAAATAACTACTACGGAAACAATAACTTAAATGGCAATGCTTCATCAGGTTCTGGTTACCAAAATTATCACGAAGGGCCAAGAGGTACTATAGCAGGCTACTCAAATTCTGCGAATCGATTGGGAATTTCTACCATTAAATCGCACGAGGTAATCGAAACAAATAACAAACCCCTTAGTCAAGCGGTAATCGAGAGATTCATTTTATCCGAGGAGTCTAATGACATGAATAACTTTAATTACAATTCAGACAGCAGAGGTCAGAATTACAACAATAATTCAATAAAAATCGATTACACACCAAGAGTTCAGCGTGCACAGTTTGCAGATTATAATGCAATTGATAACAGTTTTCAACATACCAATAATAATGGAAGCTTTCAATTAAGAGAAACTAATCGCGTTAATATCCAAACCTCTCCAACGAGAATTGATAACCATCAACCCATTAGAAGTAATGGGGCTACCAGACAAACACCAACAGGAAAGAGAAATTAATATGAGAAGGTTTTATTCTCTCGTTATTTTCATAATCCAAGCTAATGCCCTCTTTTCTCAAAACGAAAATGACTTATTTAGATTTTCAAAAACGACTTATGGTGGTTCTGCTAGATTTGAAGCAATGGGAGGCGCATTTGGCGCCCTTGGGGCAGATTTAAGCTCCGCTCAAATAAACCCTGCAGGATTCGGAAGGTTTTCAAGTAGTCAATTTAACACATCATTTTATGGCGGCGCAAATTCCACAAATACACTTTTTAATGCTAATGAAAACAACACTACTATTGGACAAGCCGGCATTAGTAATTTTGGATGCGTAATAAATGAGGATATTTCGAGAAGATCCAAAGGGTATTTATACCGACAAATTGGATTCAATTACAATGAAATTCAAAATTTTAAAAATAATATTTATTATGAGGGTGGGCAGTTCTCTTCATTACTTGATCAATTTTCATCACAAGCACAAGGTTATTATCCTGAAGAACTGAATACGTATTTTCCTTTTAGCACCGATTTAGCAGTTCAAACAGGAGCAGTTCAATACAATTCTTTAACAAATAGTTACTACTCTTTGTTGAATAGTGGCGATGTTTATCACCGTCGCACCATTGAACAAAATGGTAAGATTCGAGAATTTAATATAAATTTTAGTGCAAATTATTTAAATCGCTTATACATAGGTGGAAATGTTGGTTTGCGCTACTTTAAATATACTGAGAACTTCAATCATGAAGAAGTGCTTCTCGATACTTTCAATACAGATCTTAGAAGTTTTCAGTATACAAATGAATTATATACTAAAGGTAGAGGTGTTAATTTAAAAGTTGGTCTTATTTACCTTCCAATTGAGTCTGTTCGTTTCGGTATCGCCTTGCATTCACCAACGTTTAGCGAGCTAACAGATGACTGGACGGCTAACATGTCAAGTACTTTTGCTTACGGAACGAATACTGTTCCGCAAAATCAATTACCCATTGGTAACTATAAATACAGAATTAGAAATCCATACCGGATTATTGGATCTTTGGCTTTTATAATTAGATCAAGGCTAAGTGTTTCAGCAGACATTGAATATTTGAATTACAAACATGCACATTTTAAATCTACTAAAGATTTTAATTATTCTTCTTACGATTTTGAATATGAAAATCTAATTGCCAAACAAGTTTTTAAACCTGCAATAAACATTAGAATTGGAGCTGAGTGTTTATTAACACCTAACTTGTATTTCAGGGCAGGTTATGCATATTACGGAAATGCATTTATTACTAATGAAAATGCTGAAACGGGTGCTGAAATGTTTTACTCAACAGGATTTGGAGTCAAAGTTAACCGTTTCAGTTTAGACATGTCTTACCGTTTAAGAACTTTAGGTAGAAATTATTATGCCTTTTCTGAAAGTTTAACCTCTATGAAGCTGTTCAATAGTCGAATTGTAGTTTCAGGAACATTACAATTCTAGTTCATTGCGCACAGCCTCTGAAAATGTTATTTTATATGTTTTACAAGTTATCCAAGCCAATATATTAAAATACTCCAATACAACACGCTCATTGTGATCAGCTAAAACCTCTTCTAATTCATCCTTCATAACTTCGAAAATGAGCAAACGTTCATTGTTATTGAGTGCTTTTGCAAGTTTACCTATATGTTTTATGAAAATATTTTCAGAATTAACAGTGATTTCCTTTTTTGAAAAATACCTATTTGTAGATTTTAAAAGGTATTCCAAAAAATCATAATTACCCAATTCATAATGAAGAATTAAATTAAAAAGCCGAGCATACGAATAAATATCTTGCCTTAATTTTTGCTCTGAATCGTTAAGGAGAATATTCAAATAAAATAGGGCCTTTTTATAATCCCCCACTCCAAAATAGCTGTATGCCTTGTAATAATTAAAAAGCAAGGTTTGCTCCTTACTAACCATTTCGCCAAATTGTAATTCTTTACGTTCAATCAGAGGTATAATGTTAATACATTTCTTAAAATCCCCCATTGAGTGAAGCAGCATGAGTTCTAACACAAAGGAACGAGTGAAAATTTTAAGTGTTACATCAACTGAATTAAATCCTTTTTTACCCTCTAAATCACGCATTTCATCAATAACCAATTGCGCACTTTCAAAATTATAAACCTCGATATGACACCTCAATAAATGAGACATAGTCATTACATAACGTTGACCTAGCTCGTTTTTAATTTTGGTGTTTTTATCAAAAATTTCCTTCGTTTTGTTAAAAAAAGTGAAGCTTAAATTATAATCCCTTTGTGATGCCGCGCACAACCCTTTAATATAATAGCACATTGATGATGCCTTTACCGATAACGCAGTATCTTTACCTTTTATAAGATGGTAGTTTGCAATTTCATCAATTACCTCACGTTCTTTTTTGGATCTTGTAAATCCTCCGCTCCTGAAGACTTTATCTATTTTGGAATATATGATCTGATAT
>CANJNE010000027.1 GCA_947475275.1 Flavobacteriales bacterium
AATAAAGCATTTACCAGAACCAGTGACATACTTTTCTTAAAGTACCCATTTGCACTTTTATTGAACTTTTGGTGAAATTCTTTTTCACGATTAAATGCTTTTATTATTCTTACACCAGAAAAAGTTTCCTGAACTATTGTGGAAAGCATTGATTGCTCTGTTTGCACCGTCTTACTGAGTTGGTTCATCCTTGTGGAAACCTTGTAAATCAAAAAAGACATTATTGGCAGTGGGATCAGAACAAATAGGGTCAAAGTAGGGTTTATCGCAACCATTTGAAATATTACCAATAAAAAAAGCGCGATAAGATTTATGGTATACATAATTCCGGGACCTAAATACATTCTTACATGACTCACGTCCTCAGTAATCCGATTCATAAGGTCACCGGTAGCGTTTTTCTTGTAAAATGAATAGCTCAGTTTTTGATAATGATTGTAAATTTCGTTTTTGATATCAAACTCAATAAATCTGGACATAACTATTATGGTTTGTCTCATAAAGAATAAAAACAAACCACTGCAAGCGGAAAGTAACATGTATATCCCACCTAGTTTTATCGATAGCCAAATGACATCTTCAATTCCTTTAATGTATGTGCCAGATAGCAAATTATCAATACTATCTTTTACATACAAAGGCATTTGAACACCAAAATAATTGGAGATGAAAACGAAAGCCACTCCCAAAATGAATCTCCATTTGTATTTAACGAAATATTTGTTCAGTGAGCGAAGTGATTTCATCTGATTAAAATTGTTATTTTTGTGCCCACCATTGCCTAAGATTAAGCAAATTTAGGCAATCTAATTGAATTATAATAAACACGTGTCTATAAAATATGTTTGAAGTAAAAGACATTGTAAATGTAGATTTGAGTGCTGATCCAGTTATCTCTCAAATGTCAAAATACAACCACGAGCAGTTGCTTTTTTGTAATGACAATGAAACAGGTTTAAAGGCAATTATTGCTGTACACAACACTGTTTTGGGACCTGCCCTAGGTGGAACGAGAATGTGGAATTATTCCAATGAAATGGAGGCTTTGAATGATGTGCTTCGATTATCTAGAGGGATGACATACAAGAATGCCATTTCAGGTCTAAATTTAGGAGGTGGAAAAGCTGTTATTATTGGTGATTCCAGGTCTATGAAATCTGAAGCTTTAATGCGAAGGTTTGGGAAATTTGTAGAAAGCCTAGGAGGAAAATACATTACAGCTGAAGACGTTGGGATTAATACAGCTGACATGGAATATGTGAATATGGAAACCAACCATGTTGTTGGTTTGCCTGGTAGGAGCGGTGACCCTTCTCCGGTTACAGCGCATGGCGTTTATGTCGGAATGAAGGCTTGTGCAAAATTAAGATACGGAAATGATAGCTTGAATAATAAAAAAATTGCAGTTCAAGGCGTTGGACATGTTGGTGAATATCTGGTAAAAGCTTTGTCTCAAGAAGGAGCTCAAATCTTTATATCAGATATCCATGAACCTACTTTAAAAAGAGTATCAGAAACCTACGGAGCACACGTGGTTGGATTAGATGAGATTTACGATTTAGACATGGATATTTATGCGCCTTGTGCTCTAGGTGCAACGGTAAATGATGACACTTTATCTCGATTGAAATGTTCAATTATTGCTGGAGCCGCAAATAACCAATTGAAAGATGAAGAAATTCATGGAAAGGCTGTAATGCAAAAGGATATTATCTATGCACCTGATTTCGCATTGAATGCAGGTGGTGTTATCAATTGTTATTCTGAAGTGAAAGGATTATCTTCTTCTTGGGCGATGACAAAAGCTGAAGAAATTTATGGGACCATTGAAAATATTATAAACCGTTCTCAAAAGGAAGGTACACCATCTTTCAGAATCGCAAATAAAATGGCTGAAGAAAGAATTGAATCTATTGGTAGAGTTAAATTACCGCTTTAATTTATGTTAAATCGACGTCATCTAAGAATTAAGGTCTTGCAAGCATTGTATGCCTATTTTCAATCGAATGAAGAAAACTATGCAAAAGCGGAGAAATCTTTATTGCAATCTGTCGATAAAATACATGACTTGTACCTTTATCTTCTTCTTAGTTTTTCAGAGATTAAGACTGTATCATTGAATAGAATAGAAGAGAATAAAAAGAAAATTCGTCCATCCCAAGAAGACTTAAATCCGAATTTAAAATTTGTTTCTAATAAGCTGATTGAAAAAATAGAAAACTCTAAGGATTTGAGAAAACTTTCTGAGTTAAAAAAGATAAATTGGGTTGGTGCTGAGAAAAAAGAAATATTTAGAAAAATGTTTTTGCAGATTAAAGACTCTGAAACATATCTGCAACACATGAATGCTGAATATTACGGATATGAATCTGATGTTTCTTTTTGCCTAGATTTGTTCAAAATTGAAATTGCAAATTCTCCATTCTTATATAATTTTTTTGAAGAAGAAAGTATTTTTTGGCTCGATGATATAGATCTATCTTGTTCAATGGTGCTTAAGACACTCAAAATGCAAGATGAAGAAAAGGAATTTGAGTTGTTGCCATTGTACAAAAAAGATGATGATGAGGAGGCGTTCATAAAGCTCTTGCTTCAAAAAACAATTGCTATGGATAAAGAAAATGAGCAATTAATTGATGATCTAACAAAAAATTGGGAACTTGACAGAATTGCTAAAATGGATATTATTCTTATGAAAATGGCGATATCAGAGTTGCAAGTTTTTAATTCAATACCAACAAAAGTTACCCTTAATGAGTATATAGAAATTTCTAAATTCTACAGTACGCCAAAGAGTAATGGTTTTATTAATGGAATTCTTGATAAATCCATCGAAATTTTAACCCAGCAAAATAAAATTAAAAAAACAGGTCGAGGTTTGTTAAATTAAATAAAATGAAAAAAGTAATTTTTATTCTTTCAGGAGTTTTAATTCTTGCAAGTTGCAATGATAGCTCATCTTCAACAACTGAAGCAGCTGAAAATGTCGAAGTAGGTAACAAAACAACTATTACCGTAAATCCGGTCTATGAAGCTGGAGAAGTTGTAAAAGGAGAAATAATAACAGGAACATTTACGGTAAAGAATACTGGAAAATATCCATTGGTAATCTCGGAAGTGAAAGGTTCATGTACTTGTACGGTGGCAGAAAAGCCAGAAAAACCAATCGCTCCAGGAAGCGAGGCTACTATAAAAGCAGAAGTTGACACTGAAAAGACGAGTACTGGAGATATCTCGAAGTCTGTTAGAATTGTCGCGAATACAGAACCATCAGTAACAGAGGTGGTTATCAAAGCAAAAGTGAAAAATTAATTTATCAATTTAAATCTAGAAATTATGCAAGGAGGTGGTGGAAGTTTAATTATGATGGTTTTGGTCTTTGTGATCATGTACTTTTTTATGATTAGACCTCAAGCAAAAAAACAAAAAGAATTAAAGAAGTTAAGGGAAAACCTTAAGCCTGGTGATAAAGTTGTTACCATGGGAGGTGTTCACGGTAAAATTTTAGAGGTTTCGGAATCTACAGTGCTTATTAGTTCTGAAGGGACAAAAATAAGATTTGATAAAGCAGCGATTTCTCATCAAGTAGAGATTTTGTAAACCTATTTCTGTGATTAATCCAATAAAAAATAAACTTATTTTTTTTATTGGTCTTTTGGTATTGTCCTGCAGTGAAAAACAAGCATGCGCGGATTGTAAAGATTGTCAAATGTTTCATTACGATGATAATCAACCCACTTTAAATGAATCTTTGCGGCAATACAATATGGATTCTGTAAAAAGTGCAACCAATCGTGATGATTTGCAGAAATCAATGCAAGTAATTGCACAAAAATATGGCGAACAATGGGATTTTTGTGATTGTGTGGTTAAAGGTGACTCTCTGGATAAAGCTTTGAAGAACGATAAACTTTCGGATCAAGAATTAGATAAAATACTCTTGCGTTTTGATGAAATTGATAAGAAATGTCAAGCCTTCAAAATAATAGATCCTAACCGAACGCCCAAAGAAAGGGCTATCCACGAAAAAAAAGTTAAAAAATGTCTCAAGGAAAATGGAATAAATTAATTTTGCTTTTTTGCTAAGTCTACTTTTTGAGATTTAAAAAACACATATCATTATTTATTCTCTTCGGATTATTCGTTGCATTAACACCACGTGACTGGTGGCATGAATGTCATGATCACAATGATGTCGAACTTTCGGGAAAATTACATCTTGAAAAAGATAAATGTTTTGCTTGTGATTTTGACTTAGGAGAAATAGATTCTCCATGCCAATTTAAGTTTAATTTTCAAGCCTCCATTCCTTCATTTGCAGTTGTAGACGAGGCAATTTCTTTCAATTCCGCTCTTAAAGGTTTTGCACTTCGTGGCCCCCCAAATTTTGTTTAGTTAGCAGTCTTAATTTTTAAGTCTAATCTCTTAAACAAAATTTTTAATGAAATATTTTATTTTAATTGCATTGGCATTTTTGCCAGTGCAAACAATTTTTTCACAGACCATTAATGGTTCTGTAATCGATGCTATTTCTCAAAGTGCAGTACCTTTTGCCAATGTAATAGTTGTTGAAATTGATCTCGGTGTTAAATCGAATGTTGATGGTACTTTTGAAATACAAGGAAAACTTCCAGAAAAATTTACATTGAAAACATCTGTTCCAGGTTATGAAACATCTATTTTATCAATAAATCTTCAAAATTGGGATGGAAAAATTGTCCTCAATTCAAAACATATTGAACTTGATGAAATTACAGTTTCAGGACCTCAAAGTGCTTTACAAAAAGAGAATGCAATTCGCATTGAAACAAAAAAGTTGAGTGAATTGAATGCGATTTCTAATGTGAACTTGGGTGAAGCGCTGGCACAAATTCCTGGAGTATACAATACATCAACAGGAAATGCAATCGCCAAGCCTGTTGTAAGGGGGCTGCAAGGTATTCGGGTTGTTTCTCTTTTAAATGGATTGCGAATAGAAAACCAACAATGGGGCGGTGACCATGGTATTGGACTTACTGATTTGGGTATCGGTTCAGTAGAAATCATTAAAGGTCCAGCTTCCTTGTTGTATGGCGCCGATGCATTAGGTGGCGTTATTTATTATATCGACGAGGCATATGCGCCTCAAGGTAAATCTGAATTAGGTTTCCAAACTTTGAATTTTTCCAATACGCTCGGAACGATCAATAAATTGCAGTTTAAACGTTCATCAGATAAATCGAGATTAGCAGTTTATGGTTCTTACAGTAATCATGCAGACTACCAACTACCTTCAGGTAAATTTGCTGAGAACAGCAGGTTTTCGGATTACAATTTTAAAATGTCTTATGGAATGAATTCCTCCAAATGGGCAATGCAAATTCGTTATACTTTGAATGGAAGTCGAATTGGAATTCCTGGTCACACACATGACAGTATTATTGATTTTGCATCTTTTCAATCAACAGATCGAGGACGAAAACTTCGAATACCTGTTCAGATTTTTATGAATAATCTTTTATCTGTTGAAAACAAGTTTTTTACGAAGCGCGGAGAAATGAGTTTGTTGTTGGGGCAAACAGTTAATCGGCTTACAGAATTTGAAGAAAAAAATACCATTCCGGGAATTGACATGTTTCTGAGTAACTCACTTTATCATTTTAAATGGAAATACAATATAACTGAAAAAATAAGTTTTGTAAGTGGTGCTCAAGGCATGTTTCAATGGATCAAGAATACCAATAAAGGTACGGAGGCATTGTTGCCCAATGCACTAATGTTAGACAATGGAATATATTCGGTTTTCAGTTATCATCAAAAAAAGTGGTCAATTCAAACTGGCTTACGCATTGATCAACGAATTGTAAAATCGTTGACAGCATTTAATGGTATTGATAAATTATCCCGAAATTTTGAGAGTATCAATTTTTCAGCAGGATGGGTAAGGTCTTCTGAATGGCAAACTTTTAGGGTGAACTTGTCTTCAGGCTTTCGCTCGCCTCATTTATCGGAATTAATGTCTGATGGTTTGCATCATGGTACTTTGAGATATGAGATAGGGGATGTAAATTTAAAAAATGAACGTGCCACTCAAATTGATATTTCTTACGAATTACAGAATGAACATTTTCAGTTTATAGTAAATCCTTTCTATAATTACATTCAGAATTTTATTACCATCACACCGTCGGATTCAATGGTGTATAATCTTCCTGTATTTTTCTATAAACAAAAGGAACTGGTTCATCTTTTTGGAAGTGATTTTAGTTTACATTATCATCCGCATTTTGCGCATTGGTTGCACCTGGACGCATCTTATTCAATGATTCAAGCGCAAGAGAATAATGGGGATGCAATTGCTTTAATTCCTCAAAATAGATTGAGTTCAAATATTAAGTTTTCGTTTGAAGAAAGGTCTAAATTTTATATTCAAGAGATTGTATTTCAACATCAATTTTTTTCTCAGCAAAATAGAATAGCTGAATATGAAACAAATAGCTCTGCCTATAATTTGTTGCATATTTCATGTAATATAAAATGGAATCTAAATAATCCAATATTTATTGGGGCAGGAGTTAAAAATATTTTAAATGAAGAATATGTCGATCATTTGTCAAGATTGAAAAATATTCAAATGCCCCATCCGGGAAGAAATTTTTATGTAAGTCTTAAAATGAATTTGATAACCACTAAAAAATAATTTATGAAAAAACAAACAGTAAAACTATTTGCCTTTGTAATTCTGAGTTCAGCAGTTCTTGCGGCATGCGGAAAAAATAAATGTGCAGAATGTCACTACGATTATGGTAGCGGGATTGTTGAAATAGGTGAAAAATGCGGTGATTCTTTGAAGGTTGTGGAGGCTGATGGAATTGTAGTAAATGATACCTTGTACGAGGTACACTGTCACGAGCATTAATTAAAAAAAAAACAGGTTGCTCAACGAACAACCTGTTTTAGTTTTTTATTAATCTTAATAGTAAATTCTTCGTTGAACCTTGGTTACATGTTTAGCCAATCGTATTACTTGTTTGGTGTAACCAAATTCGTTGTCATACCAAGCATACAATACTACATTCTTTCCATCATTGGAAACGATTGTGGCGTGTGAATCGAAAACGGAACAGCATGTATTTCCAATGATATCACTTGAAACCAATTCTGGATCGTAGGAATAATATATTTGATTCACTAAGTCACCATTTAATGATGCCTCTCGAACTAAGGCATTGATTTCTTCAATTGAAGTTGTAGTATTCAATTCCAAACTTAAAATCGCTAAAGAACCGTTTGGCGTTGGTACTCGAACAGCGTTGGCCGTAAGTTTATCCTTCATGTCAGGAATCACTTTAGTCACGGCGCTTCCTGCGCCAGTTGATGTTATCACCATGTTGATTGCTGCAGACCGACCTCTTCTAGGTTTTTTATGCATATTATCCAAAAGGTTTTGATCGTTGGTGTATGCATGGACAGTTTCAATATGTCCTTTAACTACTCCAAATTTGTCATTAACAACTTTTAGTATTGGAGAAATAGCGTTGGTTGTACATGAAGCTGCTGAAAAAATGTTTTCGTTTTCAACGTCCAAATCAACTTGATTGATTCCATAAACAATATTTGGAATTTCTTTACCAGGTGCAGTCAAAAGTACTTTTGATACTCCTTTTGCTTTTAAATGTCTGGTTAATGCTTCTCTATTGGTAAAAACGCCAGTATTGTCAATAACCAAGGCATTTGAAATTCCGTATTGTGTGTAATCAATATCTTCAGGATTCGCAGCATCAATCATTTGTACGATTTGGCCATTGATATTCAATGCTTTGTTTTCTAAGTCTTCGATTACAGAACCTTTAAATGCACCGTGAACGGAATCGTTTCTCAGCAAAGATGCTCTTTTAACAATGTCTGCATCAGAAGAACCTCTTGTAACAATTGCTCTTAACCTAAGTTGCTGACCTTTTCCTGCTTGTTTTATCAATTCACGTGCTGCCAATCTACCAATTCTACCAAATCCATAAAGAATTACATCTCTTGGTTCAATTTTATTTTCTGCACTAACTCCAAATCCACCCAACTTAGCGTGTAAGAATGAAAGTTTGGAATCAAAATTATCTTGTTCTGCGAGCCATTCACTTGAAAGTTTTCCAATGTCCAATTTGGAAGGAGCCAAATCCATTTTATAAATTTCCTCTGCTAGTTCGGATGATGTGAATACATCTATAGGTTTGTTAACTACATTCCGCGCATATTCGTGTAAATTAAGGATTTCTGAAATGGTAATGTCAGTGAGATGATTTCTGTATAGTACAAGTTCAATTCCTTTGTCATAAAGTAATTCACCGACCTTACTGGATAATTTTACTGCAGCTCTTTCGCGTTTTACATGTAGTTTTAATTCATTTTCGTATCCTAAAGATGTTTCCATTGGGTAATAGGTATTATGTGTTAAAAATTACAGAAGAAAAAAAGGCTTTCTACCTGCGCAGAAAGCCTTTCAATTTAACCTAAATAGGCTTTTAATAATTTATTTCTCGAGGTATGTCGCAACCTGCGAATAGCTTTTTCTTTTATTTGACGCACGCGCTCACGTGTGAGATTGAACTTTGCTCCAATTTCTTCGAGTGTAAGGCCATGATTCATTCCGATTCCAAAGAATAGGCGAATAATTTCTCTTTCTTTATCTGTAAGTGTGCTTAGTGAACGTTCAATTTCTTTCTGTAATGACTCAGCCATTAGCGCATGATCAGCTTTAGGAGCATCTGTATTTGCCATTACATCCATAAGTGTTCCACCATCTTCTGAAGTGGATAGCGGAGCGTCCATTGATACGTGGCGACCTGAAACGTTTAAACTTTCTTTGATTTTATCCTCAGGAACTTCAAGCGCTTCTGCCAATTCTTCGGCTGATGGTGGTCTTTCAAATTCTTGTTCTAATCTTGAAAAAGCCTTGTTAATTTTATTCAATGAACCAACTTGATTCAAAGGAAGTCTAACTATTCGAGCTTGTTCTGCTAATGCTTGTAAAATTGATTGACGAATCCACCAAACAGCATATGATATAAACTTGAAACCTCTTGTTTCATCAAACTTTTGAGCTGCCTTAATCAATCCTAAGTTTCCTTCGTTAATTAAATCTGGTAAGGTTAAACCTTGATTTTGATACTGTTTGGCAACAGAAACAACGAATCTTAAGTTTGCTCTGGTTAATTTTTCTAATGCCCTTTGATCCCCCTGCTTAATTTTTCTTGCTAATTCTACCTCTTCTTCTGCAGTAATTAACTCCTCTTTTCCAATGTCTTGTAAGTACTTGTCTAACGATTGGCTTTCTCGATTGGTAATCGATTTTGTAATTTTTAATTGTCTCATCCTCTTCTGATCCTCTCTTTTTTAATGGTTATTATGTAGGGAATTAGGTTGCAAAGTTACAACGATTTAACGGTCATTTCAAAATTATTTTGATAGAATTTTCAAGAGTCCCAATTGCTCAAAAATCATGCCCTTAATTAAGTATTTAGTTATAATCCAAAGCCATAATATTCTTTTTTACCTGTTTCTGTTAATACCTCCAGTAGAACGCCTTTGTTCATACCATTTAGTTTTGTCGTGAGTTGCTCAACGCTTTCAACGGCCTCATTGTTTATTTTAACGATAATCATTCCCTCTGTAAGTCCAATTGATTTTAATTTTCCAGCATTTATGCTAGATATTTTTACCCCGTACGTTATATTTAACTCTTCCTTCTCTTTACTGGTTAATTCTTCAAAGGTTGCGCCCAAAGACTGATTTTTTGAAATTTCTTCTTTTGAAATTAACTTGGTTTCACCGTCTTTGTTTTTGAGAACAAGTTCTTTAATAGCTTCTGATCCATCCTTTTCTCGTATCGTTAATGAGACCCTGTCTCCTGGGCGGCGTTTTCCGATTTCCTCCTGAAGTGCAGCAACCGAATTCACTTCTTTTGTTCCAATCTTTAAAATTACCTCACCTTGTTTCACTTTAGCATCTTCAGCGCTTCCGCCTTCAATAACTGATGCAATAAATACTCCTTTAGTGTTTGGGAGATCATTAGTTTCTTTAATTTCTTGAGTTATATCAGCTATTTGAACTCCCATGAATCCCCGCTGAACGATACCGTAATCAATAATATCCGACATAACTTTCTGAACCAAATTAACAGGTACTGCAAATGAATATCCTGCATAACTTCCAGTTTGAGAAGCAATTGCAGTGTTTATCCCAACCAATTCACCTCTTGTATTCACTAGTGCACCACCGCTATTGCCCGGATTAACCGCCGCATCTGTTTGTATGAAAGATTCAATTGGAACTACCGTAGCATCAGATCTTTCCGCTAACAAATTAATATTTCTTGCTTTTGCAGAAACAATACCAGCAGTAACTGTACTTGTTAGATTAAAAGGATTTCCAACTGCTAAAACCCATTCGCCAATTTGCAAATCATCACTGTTCCCCAAAACAATGGGTTGGAATCCGCTTCCTTCTATTTTGAGCACAGCTATATCTGTTGAAGGGTCAGAGCCAATTAATTTTGCTGAATATTTAGTATTATCATTTAAAATCACCTCTATTTCAGCGGCATTCTCTATTACGTGATTGTTTGTTACAATGTATCCATCCTCTGATACAATAACACCCGATCCAGAACCCGATCCATATTGTTTAAATTCTCTACCACCAGCTCCGGGACCGTAGAAAAACTCCTGAAATAAGTCACGTTGAAAAGATGTTTGCACCACTTTAGTTGTGACGTGTACAACTGAATTAATGGAGTTTTGTGAAGCTTCAACAAAACTCAATCCCGTTTCAGGTCCTCCAAATGAGGCTGTTCTGGCGTATGGATTTCTAACGTTGCCAACAACTTCATCTTGGATATTGCCATTTGAACCGCTGGTAAAAATTAAATAAGTACTCAAAGGCAACGTGCCTCCAATTAAACCGAAAATAAAAAGTTTTAAATTGTTCGTAATCATTTTTTTGGTGTTTATTTTATAAACGCAATAATAACAAGCTTCTGTGCATTTGGTTACGTTTCGCTGTTAAAGATTGTTAAGCATATTTCAATTTTTAATTAACAAATAACATTAATTTTGTTCGTTGTAATGGATCTCAATTTTCATAAATATCAAGGAACAGGAAACGATTTTATTATTGTTGATAATTTTAATGGCAACTGGGATAAACTTGAAACGAAATTTATTCAGTCAATGTGTGACAGAAATTTCGGTATTGGCGGAGATGGCCTTATTAAAATCAACAGATCTCCCCAATTTGATTTTGAGATGGATTACTATAATGCTGATGGTACCAAGAGTTTTTGTGGTAATGGAGCAAGATGTGCGGTAACTTTTGTTAAGGATAATTTAATAAACAATAGCCAATTCATTTTTTCAGCCATAGATGGAGTGCATCATGCTCAAATTCTAGACCGAATGGTTTCCTTAAAAATGAATGATACTTACTGTAAACTTGAGAAAAATCACGATATCATTTTAAACACAGGGTCGCCACATTATGTAAAATATGTGAGTGATTTGAATGGAATGGATGTTTTTAATGAAGGTCGCCTTATCAGATATTCCAGCGCATTTGCTGATGGGGGAATCAATGTAAATTTCGTAATGCCTTTAACTTCTCATTCTATTTCAATTCGAACTTATGAAAGAGGAGTGGAAAATGAAACTTTGTCCTGCGGAACTGGAGCAACGGCTTGTGCCATTGTTAACGCCGTTGTTGAAGATCTTTTTGGTAAGCAAACAATTGCAGTGCGTGTTAAGGGTGGAGAACTTGAAGTCACGTTCAATAGAATAAATCAATCTGATTTTGAAGATATCTACCTAATTGGTCCAGCATTAAAGGTTTTTGAAGGTAAAATTGACATAAACTTTTAGGTTGCTCATGTTTTCGACAGAAAGAATTAATTTAAGAATGGTCGAGCCCAAAGATGCAACCATGCTATTGCTTTGGGAGAATAATCCTGAAAATTGGAAAGTAACAGATACAGAGGTTCCTTTTTCTTTGCATGCCATTCAGTTGCTCATCGAACAACAGCAACAAATTCGTACTACCGGACAGTTGAGAATGATGATTTGTTTAAATGATTCGTCTCAAGATCCAGTGGGTGCAATAGATCTTTATGATGTAGATTTTAGAAATAAAAATGCTTCTGTTGGAATATTAATTGGTGAAAAACAAAACCGAGGAAAAGGTTACGCCAAGGATGCTTTGAAATTAATGATTAAATATGCCCATAACAATTTATCATTGTATAATTTAGTATGTTCAATTCACGCCACAAATGAAGAAAGTATCCATTTGTTTGAATCAATAGGGTTTCAAAAGGTAGGCTGTAGAAAAGAATGGTTTGCAAATAAAAATAAACGAGTCGACGAAATATTATATCAATTATGTCTAGAAAAAAAATAATTATTATCGCAGTTGCTGCGCTTGTTCTTGTTGGAGGAATTGTAGTTTTTCCCAAATTCAATCTGTACTTAAAAGGAAGAAATACAACAACGAATGCTTCGAAAAAGGAACTTTATATCAAAAATGAATTGAATTTAGAAGCCTTAGCAAGCTTACTCGAGAAAGAGGGTTTGATTGATAATAGAGAAGCTTTAATTGCTGTTGGTGAATATAAAGGTTTGAATGAAAAAAATATTGCTTTAGGCAAATATGTCATAGAACCAGGATCTTCATATAGAAATTTGTTAAATGGTTTTAAAAAGAATGCCTCCGGCAACGGTAATGCTGAAGCCGAAGTAGCTATAACCTTTACCAATTGTAAGAATCTTGAAGATGTTGCTTTAATCGTATCAGGAAAAACAAATTTGAATCAAACCGATCTATTAAATTTCATTAAGTCAGACGCAACTCTTGGTAAGTATGGTTTTACACTTGAGCAATTTCCAGCGATGTTCATCCCTAATACTTACAACATGTATTTTGATATTACCGCTGAACAATTTATTAACCGCATGGCAGATGAATTTAAAAAGTTTTGGACTGCTGAAAGAAAAAGTAAACTTAGTGCCATAGGACTTAAAAGTCAATCTGAAGCTGTAACCTTGGCAAGTATTGTTTACGCAGAACAAAACAAAGTAGAAGAGGAGTGGCCAATTATAGCAGGACTTTATTTGAACCGAATTAAACAAGGTATTAAATTGCAGTCTGATCCAACCTTTAAGTATTGTTGGGGAGATAAATTGGATGGTGTTCAAAGATTGTTAAATGTGCATAGAGATATAGATTGTCCATTTAATACTTATAAAATTAAAGGTCTTCCTCCGGGACCAATTTGTATTCCGCCAAGCGAGGTTGTTGATGCAGTCTTGAATAGAGATAATAACAATTATATTTTCATGATGGCGAAACCTGATTATTCAGGAAAGCATGACTTTACAGTTGAATATGCTGATCATGAGCGCTTAGCTGCTATTTACCAGAAATGGTTATCCAATGAATTAAAACAGAATTGATGGAAAATAACAAGCGAAGGAGATTTTTAAAGCTAGGTTTAGCTGGAGCGGCATTAAGTTTTATAGATCCATTTAAGGCTTCAAAACTTATTGCATCAACCGAAAATCGATTAACTTCGAGCCCTGTAGTTATTTCTACTTGGAATCACGGGATTGCGGCCAATAAAGCCGCTTGGGAGGTTCTTTCGAATGGAGGAAATGCGTTAGATGCTGTAGAATCTGGAGTTCGCGTCACAGAGGCGGATGTCAGCAATAGGAGTGTAGGAATAGGAGGGATGCCCGATAGATCTGGTCATGTTACTTTGGATGCTTGTATCATGGATGAAAATTCCAATTGCGGTTCAGTTGGTTGTCTTGAAGGAATTGAACATCCGATTTCGGTAGCAAGAGCAGTAATGGAGAAAACACAACATGTTATGCTTGTAGGCGATGGTGCCAAACAATTTGCTCTGGATCAAGGATTTCAAAAAATTAAAACGCCAATTCCAGAAGTAAAAGCGGAATATCAAAAATGGAAGAAAGAAAACAAGGATCTTTTCAAGAAGCCTGAAATCAATCATGAAAATCACGATACCATTGGTATGTTGGCTTTAGATGCAAATGGAAATCTTAGCGGTGCTTGTACAACAAGCGGTTGGGCTTATAAGTTACCGGGAAGGCTGGGTGATTCTCCAATAATCGGTGCTGGGCTTTTTGTTGATAATGAGGTAGGGGCTGCTTGCGCCACAGGATTGGGCGAGGCCATCATTAGGATTGCAGGAAGTCATACTGTTGTTGAATTAATGCGTCAAGGTTATACACCACAGGAGGCATGTAAAATGGCAGTAGAAAGAATAATCAGTAAGCATAAAGATCTCACCAATTTACAATGTTGCTTTTTAGCACTAGATAAAAATGGAAATGTTGGTTCCTTTTCTGTTTATAATGGTTTTAATTATGCCTATACTTCAGCCGATAAGGAAGCACTAATAGATGCACCTTTTGATAGAAATTGGTGATGTTTCTTAATAAAACTTCAATCGGTCTATTTCTTTTGCTTATACCTTTTTGGTTTACTTCCCAAATCAAATTAGATTGGGAAATGATTCATGCTCAAAGTGGTGAGAAAATTCATATTGGAGAAAAAGGGTTGGTGCAAGAAGTACTTTTTTCCAAAGGTTTTTTACCTGATCCTTTCTATGGTGATAATGAAAAGGAATATTTGTGGATTGAAAATTACCAATGGGTATTTTTGAGCGAATTTGAGATGCAAATTGATACCTTAAAAGGGAATAAAATAGAATTAGATTTTCCTGTCGTTGATACTTATGCCGAGGTTTATATCAATGGTGTTTTAGTTGGCGAGACAGATAATTGTTTTCATCCCTTTCAATTTTTTATTCAAGATTTTCTTCAAAATGGAAAAAACATTATAAAACTAGTTTTCACGCCCCCAATTCTCAAATTAGCGGATAGCTATCTAAAAGCCGATTATCCGCTGCCGGCTCCGAATGATGTTGGAGGTATGCCTGTTTCACCTTATTGTAGAAAACCGCCCTATCAATTTGGTTGGGATTGGACGCTTAGAATGAACACCATTGGCTTATGGAAACCTGCGAAAATATATACTTATGAGGATGCAAGATACCTAAGTTGTCATGTTGAAACCATAAATATTTCAGATACATTAGCTGATCTTAGGGTCGATCTATTTTTTTCGGATACTTTAGAACAAAATAGGACATTCAGCAGTGAATATTTGGGTATTCATGAATTGGAAAAGGGCCAAAAATCTTTTACGTTTACTACACAAATAAAAAATCCTAATCTTTGGTGGCCAAAAGAACTCGGTACGCCATTTTTATACCATGATGTTTTAAAGATTAAAAATTCAATTGGTAATATTGAAATCTGCGATACACTGAAATTTGGAATTAGAAAATCAGAATTGAGAATGCCTTACGATCAATGGGGCCAAGGATATGAAATCTATATTAACGATTGTCCTTTTTTTTGTAAAGGAGCCAATATAATTCCCCAAGATATTTTCCCCACAAGAATCGACAAAAAAAGAATAGAAGATCTCGTTCATGATGCTGTTCGAAGTAATATGAATATGTTGCGTGTTTGGGGTGGTGGTTATTATCCTGACGATTATTTCTATCAATTATGTGATGAAAATGGAATTCTAATTTGGCAAGACCTGATGTTTGCTTGTGCATTTTATAAAGCTGATTCGATTTTTATGAATCAAGTTGAATCTGAATTGAATTTTCAAATTCCAAGAATTTCAGCTCATCCTTCTGTAGTACTTTTTAATGGGAATAACGAAATTGAAGTAGCATGGAAAAATTGGGGATTGCAGCAATTCTATAATTTAAACCAAAAAGCACAAGATCAAATTTGGAAGGATTATCAGTTTATTTTTCAGGAATTCATTCCAAACGTCAAAAATCAATTTTCTTCAATTCCTTATATTCACACTTCGCCTTTAAGCAATTGGGGTAAGTTTTCCGATTTTAATTATGGTTCTCAGCATTACTGGGGGCTTTGGCATGGAAACGATTCTTTAAAACTAATTGAAGAAAAAATTGGTCGATTTAATGCTGAATATGGATTTCAAAGTTTTCCGGAATACAGCACTTTGTTAAGTTTTTGCGATTCATCTGATTGGAATTTAGAGAGTACTGCGATGAAAAGTCATCAGAAAAGTTATGTTGGATCAAAAAAGATAGGGCACTATTCAGATCAACTATGGGGTAAAACTGATGATTTTATTTCTTTCGTTTACCTTTCTCAATTAACACAAGCGGAAATCATTGGTAGAAGTATAACTGCACATCGATTAGATTATCCAAGATGTATGGGAACCTTATATTGGCAATTCAATGATTGCTGGCCAGCACCAACTTGGTCTGGAATTGATTATTTCGGAAATTGGAAAGCATTGCAATATCGCGTTCAACAAGAATTTGAACAAATGACTGTTCTTCGATACGAAAAGGATGAAAAAGTTGATTTTTATTTGTCAATAACTAATAGTTTATTAAGAAATGTTCATCTCGCTTATGTCTGTAAAGATTTGGAAGGTAAAATTTTATCTAAAGGAAATTTTGAAATTGATTCTTTTACACATGAAGTCAAGTTAAATGATTATCTGAATTTTACTTACCATCAGCCCTACGTCTTTAATATATCTTGGGTTGGAGAAAATGGGAGTGGTAGTCGCGATTTTCTCGAGAATTATTTGGTGTCAGATGAAATTGAGACCAAAGTATCAATCAAGTTGAAACATATTGATGAGGAGGGAGGTAAAGCATCATTAATATTGAAAAATGATCGTTTTTTACCTTATTGCTGGATTTTATCGAAAAATGTTGGGGTTAATTTTGATGAAAACTTTAAGCATTTACTTCCAGGAAAACATAAAATGAACATTACTTTTAAAGAGTTACTATCTTCAGAAGATTTCAATTGTATTTGGTTGAAAGACGGTTCCTTTACAGAGAAATAATTATCTTTGATGTTATATTCTACCAAGGTAATTAATTCGATTTGTTTCGTTTTAAATATTCTTAAATTATTTAGACTTTCTGTTGGAAGCGCCATTAAAAAATATTTTGAATATGAAAATTGATGATGAAATAAAAGCTCATTTTATGACGCCACAGCATCGCGCTTTGGTTAATATTAGGTATACTTCAAATTATTTGGGTAATCTCCAAAATGGTTTCATGTCAAAGTTCGATTTATCCATGCCCCAATTCAATATATTGAGAATTTTACGTGGCGCTAAAGGAGCAATTAATGTGAACAATGTCAAAGATCGCATGGTTGAAAAATCTCCTAACACAACACGATTGATGGATAAATTGGTTGACAAGAACCTTGTTGAAAGATGGAGATGTACAGAAGATAGAAGGGTTGTGTATATTCAACTTACAGAGGAAGGCCAAAGTTTATTGAAAGAAATTGATCAAAGTATAGAATTATTGACCATTACCAATATCAATTTATCAGATGAAGAAGCACAGACATTAAGCGATTTACTTGATAAAATAAGAATAGAACCATCTTCCCATATTGATTTATAAACGGCTTTCTTCATGCGCAATTACATAATCGTTTTAACGGTATTCATAATAACTACATTTGAATTCACATGTTTTTCTCAAATTACAAAAACTAATGGTGATGGAAGTGTCTCAGGAAAAATTGTAGATTCTGAATCCAATGAACCTATTGAGTACATTAAAGTTAGGCTATTTGCCGATGGCGACACCCTACTTACCAGTGGGGTCTATACGAATGCTGAGGGAATGTTTTTATTGGAAAATGTTACTTATGGAAATTATTTCGCAATTCTTACTGCTTTAGGTTATAATTTTTCAGATACCCTCCGTGATATTGCAGTCACCAAAGACATTAAAATTGCCAATCTTGGAACGATAAAAATCGATTTTAATAAAACAAAGATAATGCAAGAGGTAAAGGTTGTTGGTGAAACCGATGTTATAGAAATGGGCCTCGATAAAACTACCTATAACGTTGCCGAAGATTTGTCTTCAAGAGGAGGTTCCGCAAATGATATATTGAATAATTTACCTGGTGTTGAATTGGATCAAGAGGGAAATATTACGCTGCGGGGTAATGGAACAGCCACTGTCTTGATTGATGGTAGACCAAGTTCAATAAGTGGAGGTAACGGTCGTACCTTACTTGATGCTTTACCCGCAGGTTCAATCGAACGTATTGAAATAATTACCAATCCATCAGCCAAATACAATCCTGAGGGAACTTCAGGGATAATTAATATTGTTCTTAAAAAAAATAAGCTTAGGGGAATAAATGGTCAAATGTCTTTGAATTTGGGAAGTGGTGATCTCACTGGTGGAAACGTTGCAGATGGTTCAGCTTCTTTGAGTTACAGAAATGCATTTATGAATGTTTACGGAACGTATTCGGGTAGATATTTGTCCGGTTACCGAAATAATTTTTCTGATCAAACAAGGTATTATTTGGATTCGTCAATTTCTATTGATCAAAATCGCTACGGTACTGATTTAGACGCGAGTAGCACATTCAGAATCGGTGCCGATTTTTATTTAAAAACACGCCATCTTTTAGCTTTTAGCACCACAGGTAATATTGGAATTAGAAACAGAACTGGCGACCAATGGAATTTATTGTCTGACGAAAATGGTATGCCAGTTCAGCTTTGGAGAAGGACTTCTGATGATCCAACTAAAAACCGGAATATCGATTTGAATGTAAATTATCAATACAATTTAAAAGATGACCGCGGTTCTTTTTCCATCGACTTGAACCAATCATTAGGGAAGTCTTTTATTGAAGGTTATTACAGTCAGGTATATGCCAATCTAGATTCTACAGACTTACCACAAACACTATTAAAACAGCAATTATTTAATCTTGAAAAAAATAATATCACGAATGCTCAGATTTATTTCGATTATTTGTTGCCAAAAATTAATGGGTCAATCGAAACGGGTTTAAATACAAGTTATCAAACTATAGGTATTGATACCTATTCCGAATCTGCACCATATTTAGCTTCATTTCAGGAAGATACCTTATCTAACTTTGAATATTCTTATAATGAGCAAGTTTATGCCGTTTATGGTGTGTACAATCAACAGATCAAAAAACTCACAATACAAGCAGGTCTTAGATTTGAACAAGCATTTCAGATTCCAAATTTGATTTCTGACACAACAAGAATCGTAAATGGTTACTTTAATGTTTTTCCATCGGGATTGTTAAAATATTATTTATCCGAAAATACGCAAGTCAGTTTGAGTTTTTATAAGCGACTGCGAAGACCCGATGCTGAGGAGCTTAATCCTTTTACAAGTTATGCTGATCCCTTAAATTTAAGAAGGGGAAATCCTTTTCTTAATCCGCAGTATGTGAATGGAATTGAAGTAGGATTCTTATTTGACAAAAATAAATTTTCATTTACAACCTCAGTTATTTACAAAAAAACAGACGATGTCATTGCACGAGTGAGAGAATTTTACGATGACTTAACAGCTGCCATGACGTTTGCCAATCTTAATGTAAATCACGATATTGGAAATTCAACAATCATTCAATATAAGCCTTTTAGCTTTTGGAAAAACACATTTTCATTTAATATAAATTATATAAAGTATGAGGATGACAATACATCAGAAAACTGGAATGTGGATGGTTTTGTTTGGAATGTGAAATACGTTGGTGGATTTGAGTTTTGGAATAAAACGGCTTCATTGCAAATTAACGCGGCATATAATAGTCCAAGGTTTTCAGTTCAAGGAATTGCTCAACGTCGCGCACCGGTTGATATTTCAGGAGAAAAATTATTTCTTGAGGGGAAGTTGGCCGTCGGATTTAAAGTATCGGATGTTTTTAATAGGCAAGGATTCTATTTTAAGGTAGATCAACCATACGTGGATCAATATTCTGAATTTAAATGGCTGACAAGACGTTATTACCTAACCTTATCCTATAAGTTCGGAAAACTTGAAATATCAAATAAAAAGAAAAGTACTTCAGGTGGAGGAGGAGAAGATATTTGATTTTCTGATTATACCTTTTTGCAAGAATATATAAATGCGGGAGGGAGGTTTAACGCTGTAAAGTCAATAGACATTTTCCTGAACCTTTTCTTAATATGCTTTTTAGAATACAAGGAATATTGAAACTGAACATATTGACCATTTTCTTTTAAACAATCATTTGAAGCATCAAGTACAGCATCTCTCAAGTTATCAGAAAAAACGGATAAGGGCAATGCAGAAACTACAACATCCGCTTTATCAATTCCATGTTCGGTTAGATAAGCTTGCATTTTTTCAGCAGAATCATGAATTAAAATAAGTCGATCATCTGATAAGTCTTTTTTCAGAACATCGTAAAAGGCATCATTCAATTCAAATGCAAACAACTTTGATTCAGGATGCATGTTTTTCAAAAGTTCTTTAGTAAAGACACCTGTTCCTGGACCTAATTCGATTATAACATTAGCAGCTTTAAAGTCAATGACTTTAACCATTTTAGCAGCTAGAAAACGAGAACTTGGTGCCATAGCACCGATCATTTTTTTTTCCTTCCAAAATTGACGGATAAAAGATTTTTTTTCGGCCATAGTATTATTCTGTTAATGCTAATTTACCTTTATTTATTGTACCTAGAACACCAAAAGAGAATTCTTTTCCAAAAAAAGGCGAGTTTTTCGATTCTGATAAATTGGAATGTTCATTAAAAATCCAATCCTTTTTAAAATCAAAAATTGTCAAATCTGCGTTCTGTCCAACTTCAATTGGATAACTTTCAATTTCCAAAATTTTTCTAGAATTGAGTGATAGAACTTTAAGAAGCACATTACAATCACATTTTTCATTTTCAACCAAAGAAGCAACCATAGTTTGAAGTTGAATGGTTCCAAACGAAGCATTTTCAAATTCGATTTCTTTTTCTTCATGGTCGGAGGGTCGATGGTCAGATACAACGGTATCAATTGTTCCATCGTTTAATCCATCCCAAAGTGCGTTTCGGTCTTCAGCAGTTCTAAGCACTGGTAAAACCTTATAATTGGCATCAAAATTTAAGATCTCATCTTCGGTAAAAAGGAGATTCATTACATTCACATCAGCTGTTACATTTAAACCGTCCGCTTTTGCTTTCTTGATAAGTCTAATGCCTTCAGCTGTCGATATCCCGGTAAAATGTATGCTACTTTCTGTATACTCAAGTAAACGAATATTTCTTTCAATTTGAATGATTTCAGCAATTTCAGCTTCACCTTTTAAGCCTGTCTTTACTGATGACAATCCTTCATTAATTTGGCAATTTTTTGAAAGAGAATGATCGCGGGAAAAAGCTATAATCTTACCATTGAAATTTTTGGAATATAACAGCGCTCTGTACATTAATCCTGAACTTAACGTATTGAAATCATCAGAGAAAAGTTTTACTCCCGATTGCGTCATATCAAACATTTCAGACAACTCTTCACCCTTCATTTCTTTGGAAATACAACCAATAGGATAAATTGATGTGATATGTTGTTGAGCGCGTCTTAAAATATATTCAACTTGAGTTTTGCCATCAACTACAGGAAAGGTGCTAGGTAAAACAGCAACATGATTAAATCCACCAAATGCAGCAGTATCTAATCCTGTTTCAATAGTTTCTTTATGTTCCTCTCCTGGATCACAAAAGTGAGCTTTTAAATCAACCCATCCTTGTGAAATACCGACGGAATTTCCTTCAATAACATGATCTGCTTCTTGATTAAGATCTTTACCCACTTCACTTATTAAGCCATCATTGATAAAAACGTCTAGCGTCTGACCAAAGAATGTTGATGAACTATCAAAAATTTTCGCTTTTTTAATGAGAATTTTCATTTTACGATTTCCATAGTTTTATTATTAATATTTCAAGCACTAAAAACAATACGCCTATGATTAGAGCGATTTTCCAATATTCGAAAGGTTTTTCGATATCTAATTTCTTATGACTTTGACCATCTTTGATTTCACTGTAGGAAATGTTTTTTATATAATCCTTAAAACCGTTTTCAATTTCCGAACGTGTTAAATATTTCACTGATGATTCTTCGCGGTCGTAATTCAAAGAAATCAAGCCAATTTTTTCTTTGTTAATGACGTCATAAGTACCATTTTTTAACCTTTCCAGCGCTTCATTTCCACCAAGAAAAAGGTAACTCAAAAATCCATTTTTCTTAGAACTTGGAATAAAATCTATTTCAGTGTTTTTGATATGTATTGGGGTTTCACTATTTGAATTGTTATAAATCGGATAGTAAGCATCTTGACCTAATGTTAGGGAATACGGTGTTTTTCGTTGACTCATTTCACCAATTCTCAATACAATAGACGGAAATAGCGCGTCGCTGGTAAAACTTCCAAAACTTGGGTCTAATGAACTGGTGAATAGAAATACATTGTTGACATTGGATGATCTCAAGAAAAGTGGCATTCCATTTTGTAATTTTATCAAATCGAGGTATGCACTAGAATTATCATAAGTCTTATAAACTTTTGCGACAGAAGGAAGGTTGATTGCCTCCTTTTTCTTTTCAAACATACCTTGAAAAAATGGATCATCATAGACGAGTTTATCGATTTTTGTTCCACTGGAATAAATTCCACCTAGAGATGGTAGTTTCAAATTCTTCAAAAGACCATTCCAGGTGTCCGTTTTACAATTATCTCCTGGGAATAATGCCACAGTGCCTCCAGATTGCGCAAAAGTCATTATGCTGTTAGACAGGGAAGTTGGGATATCATTCAATCCATTCACAAAGAGCAGATCCATTCCATTTAAGCGATCATTGGTGAATGAACCTTCGTTTACAAGATTTACAACATAATATTTTTCAAGTGCATAAACTTGGGAAACTGCTGCACTTGCATTTTTTCCATTTAAAACGAGTATTGAAACTTTATCCTTGACATTGTATGAAAAATAATAGTCATCATCCCACAGCAAATGCTTGTCGTTAACACTAATTTTTCCAGATTTTATACCTGATTCTTGTTCAGTATAATTAACAACAGTTGTAATCTTTTGATTACCAGGTAAATCTACAAATACATCCCGTTTAATATTTGAAACTTCTACATGAAGTTCTACATTTGTTTGGTTTTCATTTCCTGCGTTTGCAATACGGATATTCAACTCATTATTCTGTCCGATTCTTTGAATAGGCGAAGAAAACCAAGCTGAATCGACATATATATTACCTTTTATTTGAGGCGTTAACTGAACAGGGTAATAAAAGTGCTCTTGGTCTTTTTGAAGCTTTGAAAAGTTTGTTGATATGTCTTGAAAATCAGATAATATAATATGTTGGCGGGTTCCTAATTTTTCTTTTTGCAATTGTTCTTGATCCAAAAATCTTTTCTGCCAATTTAAAACATCATCAATTTGTCTGATAAGTGGGGTACTGGTTATTTTATCAAGTTCCTCAAGTGCTTGAATTTTTGTTAAGAGCCGCTGCTCTATACCATTCATATTATTGGTGTTCAACAAAATTCTAGTTTCTAAAGATGCATCGTTGATTAATTTTCTTGCCATTTCTCTGGCCTCTGACAACAATTCACCTTCTGTACCTTTTGCTGTCATAGAAAATGAATTATCAATGTAAATAGCAAGAACAGGATGTCCAGCATTTTCATTATTATTTGATGCAGGTATGTACGGTTGAGCAAATGCCAAAACAATCATCGCTAATGCCAATAATCGCATTAAAAGTATGATGAGATTCTTTATTTTTTCCGTGGATCTGGTCTGTTGTTCGACCTGTTTTATGAAAGTTAAACTCGAAAAATATAACTTTTTGTACCTTCTAAAATTGAATAAATGAATAATGATTGGTATCGAGAGTGCACTTAATGCCCAAAGAAACTCAGGATATACAAATTTCATAGTTCAAAAGTACAGAAAATAACGACTTAAAATCAGGTCTTTTGTTCAATATTAAAACTTTTCGAAGGCACCAATGCCAAAAAGAGCAAAATCATATTTAACTGGATCGGATTCATCCATTTTTTTGAGTGTTGCCATCACCTCCTCTAAAGCACTCCAATCGTTTTGTTTTCTATTCAAAATACCAAGCAATCTTGAAATATTTCCAGTATGTACATCCAACGGAAGGTATAATTCTGATTTATTTACATTTTTCCAAATTCCGAAATCAACGCCCTTTTTCGCATCTCTTGTCATCCACCTTAGGTACATGTTGAGTCGCTTACAGGCTGAATTTTGAAGTGGATTGGAAACATGTTTTGAACTTCTTTGGGGATATTCTATATCAAAGAACTTATTTCTAAAATTGACCAATCTCCCTTTTACACCCTCAATATCAGGATGCTCGGAGAAATAATTTTCAAGTCCACCATTATCGTAAGCGTTTTTTAAACTTCTGGCGAAGAAATCCAAATCTTCCACATTGAAAGTTCTATGAACGAACTTGGAAGATAATAAAGTACCGTCCTTATAGTTTTTTATAAAATCTAAAGGCGAATTTTCCATTATATGCATCAATTTTTTTCCATTTTCGATGATACTTTTGCGAT
>CANJNE010000028.1 GCA_947475275.1 Flavobacteriales bacterium
ATGGGTTTACGACGTTCGTGACGGACTTATTAATGACATGCAAATCACAATCAAAAACAACGATTCACTTACAGAAGTTTACCAATTGGACTTATAAACATTAAATTTACTCATGATTGAGTGGATTGAAGATTTGGAATTTGAATTGCTCGAAAAAGCAAATGATTCCAGAGCCATTGCGCAAGCAGCTTATATGAAAAACCATTTCTTATTCTATGGTATCGAATCTGCTATAAGAAAGGATATTGCGAAGCTTTGGATACAAAAATACAATCTGAAATCCCTTAATGGTAAAGAAAAAAGAACATTGATAAATACCCTCTTTCAGCGAGAGCAGCGAGAGTTTCATTACATTGCTATAGATTTTCTTAATGCCTTCAAATCCTCAGAAATTGAATTATCAGATGGACATTTCATTGAAACCTTAATATCATTGCACTCATGGTGGGATTCCGTTGATAGTATTGCATCGAACTATTTGGGTAAATACGTAAAAAAATTTCCTGAAGAAGGTATGGAATTAATGGAGAAATGGTCATTCTCTGAAAACTTATGGTTGATGCGTTCAACACTCATTTTTCAACTGAAATACGGCCAACAAACCGATTTTGAATTTTTAAAAAAACGCATTTATCAATTCAGAAATATCAACGAATTTTTTATCCAAAAAGCCATTGGTTGGAGTTTAAGACAATATTCTAAGTTCAACAAAGATGAGGTGAAGCGGTTTTTATCAGAAATCGAATTGAGTAATCTTGCTCGAAGAGAGGCGTCCAAGTATTTGTGATTTAATTACGAATGCTTACTTTTATTCAATCATTACAAAATAGAATTAATGAGCAAAACAATCGTGATCGGTGCCTGCGGTCAAATTGGTACAGAACTGGTTCTTGCCTTGAGAAAACAAAATGGAAATGACGCCGTTATTGCTGCGGATGTTAAAAACGATTGTCCGGCTTTACTAAGTGAAGGTGCATATATGAAAATGGATATTCTCGATAGAGAATTTGTAAGAACCACCATCATTAATCAAGAAATTACTGAAGTCTACCTTTTAGCAGCCCTACTATCTGCAACTGCAGAGAAAAATCCAGATTTTGCATGGAGACTCAACATGGAAGGACTTTTTACGATACTAGATTTGGCAAAAGAAGGGCATGTAAGTAAAATATTTTGGCCTAGTTCGATTGCTGTTTTCGGGCCAACAACTCCTAGGGATCATACGCCTCAGTTTACCATTATGGAACCAACAACGGTTTATGGCATTTCAAAATTGGCAGGAGAAAGATGGTGTGAGTATTATTTCAACAAGCACAATGTTGATGTGAGAAGTATCCGCTATCCCGGATTGATTTCCTATACCAGTTTACCTGGAGGAGGAACAACAGACTATGCCGTTGATATTTTTTACCAAGCCAAATTAGGAAAAAAGTATACCTGTTTTCTAAGTGAGGATACTGCTCTACCTATGATGTTTATGGAAGATGCCATTCGTGCAACACTGGAGTTGATGAATGCGCCTAATGAAAAACTAACAGTTAGATCCTCCTATAATTTGTCTGGGTGTAGTTTTACGCCAAGTGAATTGACATCCATAATTAAAAGGCATATTCCCGAATTCGAAATTGAATACGTGCCTGATTTCCGTCAAGCTATTGCGGAAAGTTGGCCGAAATCCATTGATGACAGTCAGGCCCGATTGGACTGGGGTTGGAAAGAAAATTATCCGACAGATCTGCTGGTGAAAACCATGATTGACCATGTAGATCCTTCTTTACTGAACGTATAAATTTTCTTAAATTCAATGGTACTTATGTTCAAGAGGATTTATTTCAGGAAGTTTTTATTTTGCACTGCAACATTTGCACTCAGCTTATTCTCGTATGCTCAAAATCTAACCGATGCTAATGGGAAAAAGCAAGGGCATTGGGTAATACTTGGCAAAGATAAGCCCTCAACAGGATTTGGAGCGCAAGTTAAATTTGAAGAAGGTGATTATAAAGATGGAAGGAAAACGGGAACATGGACGAAATTCTACGATGATGGAAAAACCCCTAAAATCAAAGGAACTTATATCAACAACCGGCCAGAAGGTGTTTATCATAAATATTATTCAAATGGTACACTGAAGGAAAAAGGTTCGCTAAAACTTAATTTGAATTTTGACACTTTAACCCGTTATCATGAAAATGGTAATATCGAATATCAGGCAGTATACAATTCCGAAGGAAGGGAAAACGGGACAGTAAAATATTATTATTCCAATGGTCAATTGGAGTTTGAATACAGTGCTTCAGATGGTATTCCTTTGGGAAAAGCTACGCGCTATTATGAGAACGGAGATCAAAAGGAAACGATCGAATTCAGTTCAAGTGGAGAAGTTACCCAAAGCGTCCAAATTCCCGCTAAAAATCCTGTAGTGAAAACCGAGGTGGTCTATAAACCAAAGGATCCTGCTCCAAAAGTGAGTACTCCCAATACGAGAGGTGCAATTTTTCAACCGAATGGATACAATAAAGTTTATAACGATAACAACGATATATGGCAAGACGGTAATTTTAAAAACAGCATGCTTTGGGATGGAAAACTCTATGAATATGATAAAGATGGAATCCTACTCAAAGTTAAAGTTTATAAAAACGGGACCTACCATTCCGATGGTCAATTATAATTAGAAAAATATAGTATGTCATCAGACAACAGTAAAATACAAAATATAATAAACGACTGCCCAACAATAGATAAAGTTGGTGCTGAAGAACGTGTTGCGCGTTTTCAAACACGAAGCATAAAAGGTGAGAGCAAGTTAATGGGTTTGAAAATGACCTTGAACATGATCGATTTAACCACATTGGAAGGTAAAGATACCCAAGGAAAAGTGAAGCAAATGTGTTACAAAGCAGAACATTTACATGATGCCATTCCCGGTTTGCCCACAGTTGCTGCAGTTTGTGTTTATCCATCTATGGTGAAGGTTGCAAAAAATGCGTTAAAACATACTGATATAAAAGTTGCTTCAGTGGCAACGGCTTTTCCTGGCGGACAATCACCATTAGCAGTTAAAATTGCAGACACGAAGTTTGCTGTTGATCAAGGGGCTGATGAAGTGGATATGGTCATTTCTCGCGGAAAGTTCATGGAAGGAAGTTATGCTTACGTTTTTGATGAAATCGCTGCAATAAAAGATGCTTGCGGAAATGCCCGACTTAAAGTTATTCTCGAAACCGGAGAATTGGCAACGCTTGATGACGTCCGTTTGGCCAGTGATCTTGCCATACATGCTGGTGCTGATTTCATTAAAACTTCAACCGGAAAAATTCAACCAGCGGCAACAATGCCGGTTACTTTAACCATGCTCATGGCCATTAAGGATCACTACGATAAAACGGGAATAATGATAGGGATGAAACCCGCTGGAGGGATATCAACCTCTAAATTGGCACTGCATTATTTGGTGATGGTGAATGAAGTGTTAGGTGAAAAATGGTTGTCCAATGAATGGTTCCGTTTTGGGGCAAGTTCCTTGGCAAATGATGTTTTGATGCAGATTGCTAAAGCGGTGAACGGGCCGTATCAGTCGGCGGATTATTTCTCAATTGATTAACATGGCTAAGAAAAATAAAGAAACAACAGGATTGAAATGGTCGTATGATCCGGCATTAGAAGGTGTAGATCATATCAAACTGCGTGAAAAATATGATTTATTCATCAACGGTAAATGGGTAAAGCCTTCCAGTGGTAAGTATTTTAAGACGTTTAATCCAGCTGACGAATCATTTTTAGCTGAAGTGGCTAATGCCGATGCAAAAGATGTTGATAAAGCAGTGAAAGCAGCGCGTGAGGCATACGACAATGTTTGGTCAAAAACAAGTCCTTCTGAACGCGCGAAATACATATACAGAATTGCGCGATTGATGCAGGAACGCGCTCGAGAATTTGCGGTTATTGAAACGCTTGATGCCGGAAAAACCATTCGTGAATCAAGAGATGTAGATGTTCCTTTGGCTTGCAATCATTTCTTTTACTATGCCGGTTGGGCCGATAAATTGGATTATGCATTCCCCAATCGTAAAGTATCACCATTAGGTGTAGCAGGTCAAATAATACCTTGGAATTTTCCATTGTTGATGGCCGCATGGAAGATTGCCCCTGCTTTAGCTACTGGTAATACCGTTGTGCTAAAACCGGCAGAGACAACCCCACTCACTGCTTTGAAACTGGCAGAAATCATCGAGGAATCCGGTTTGCCTGCTGGCGTAGTAAACATTGTAACAGGTTACGGTGATACCGGTGCGGCAATTGTTAATCATACTGACGTCAACAAAGTTGCATTTACGGGATCGACTGGCGTTGGCAAGATGATTCAGAAAAGTCTGGCTGGGACCAATAAAAAATTAACACTGGAATTGGGAGGCAAATCAGCCAATATCATTTTTGAGGATGCACCTATCGATCAAGCCATTGAAGGAATTATCAACGGAATTTTCTTTAATCAAGGACATGTATGTTGCGCAGGTTCACGCTTGTTCGTGCAGGAATCTGTTGCGGATCTTGTGGTTCGCAAACTAAAAGACCGCATGGGTTCTTTGATCGTAGGAAATCCCTTGGATAAAAACACCGATATCGGTGCAATTAACTCTAAAGAACAATTGGCTACAATTTTGAAATACATCAATATCGGAAAAGAAGAAGGCGCAGAAATGTTCCAACTAGCATGTGATTTGCCGGATAAAGGATACTATTGTCCCCCAACCTTATTCACCAATGTGGCGCAATCGAGTATTATTGCACAAGAAGAAATATTTGGTCCTGTGCTTACCATTCAAACCTTCAGAACAGTTGACGAAGTCATCCAGAAAGCGAACAATTCACCTTTCGGTTTAGCTGCAGGGGTATGGACCGATAAAGGTTCACGCATATTTAACCTTACCACCAAATTAAAAGCAGGAGTCGTTTGGGCGAACACCTACAACAAGTTCGACCCGAGTTCTCCGTTTGGTGGATACAAGGAAAGCGGTTTTGGTCGCGAGGGCGGTTTACATGGATTGTCAGCTTACGTAAAATTGAGTTAAAATGAGTCGTTTGGAAATATTAAAAACATACAAGATATACATCGGAGGCCTATTTCCTCGAACAGAATCCGGAAGGTATTACGTCCCTAAAAATGGGAAGAACGAACCTTTGGGAAACTTGTGCCTTTGTTCACGTAAAGACGTTCGCAATGCGGTAAGTGCAGCACGAAAAGCAACAGGATGGGCGGAACGTACCGCTTTCAATAGAGGACAGATCCTCTATCGAATAGCAGAAATGCTTGAAGGTCGCAAAGCGCAATTTGTAGAAGAATTAAAAATGCAAGGCACAAATCAGAAAGCGGCTGAGGCAGAAGTAAATTTGGCTGTAGATCGCATCGTATATTATGCGGGTTGGTGCGATAAATACCAGCAAATTTTGGGATCGGTAAACCCGGTAGCTTCTTCACATTTTAATTTTTCTGTACCTGAAGCCATGGGCGTTGTAGGAGTAGTTTGCCCAGAGGAATATTCCCTTATCGGTTTGGTTTCATTGGTATTGCCCGTTATATGTGGCGGAAATACTTGTGTGGTACTCGCCTCTGAAAGTCAACCTTTATGCGCGGTAACATTTGCAGAGGTATTGCATGCATCAGACCTTCCTGGCGGAGTGATCAACATATTAACAGGCTCCAAAAAGGAAATGGTTGCACCTATAGCATCCCACATGGATGTAAATGCGATCATATATGGCGATGATGATGAAGTCCAATTCAAAGCCCTTAGTATCGCTGCTGCTGATAATGTAAAACGTGTTTCAAGGCTTTCAAAAGACTGGACAAAACCAGAAAACCAAGACCTATACCAAATTGCTGAAACTTTAGAAATCAAAACCACTTGGCACCCTATAGAAAACATCGGCGGTGCAAGTTCAGGGTATTGATCCTCCCCCTTAATCCCCCTCCAAAGGGGGACACAAAGATTACTTTTTTTAAAATTTCTCCTTCTGAGGGGGACACAGGGGGACACAAAGATTACTTTTTTAATATTTCCCCCTTCGGAGGGAGACAAAGGGGGACACAAAGATTACTTTCTTAATATTTCCCCCTTTGGAGGGAGACAAAGGGGGACACAAAGATTACTTTCTTAATATTTCCCCCTTCGGAGGGGGACACAGGGGGAGGAAAAATAAGATTCATTTCCAACTAACTTTGTTCATCCTTAACTTTTATCTCATTGAAAAAAATGATTTTGAAAGAAATATCCCATGTTTTCACAGTAGTTTTTACTTATGGAAAACAACAACCACTACAATAAAAACCTTCGTGAATACGCATGGGAACTAAGAAACCATTCCGTATCCAAAGCAGAGAAATATTTATGGAAAGCATTAAAGCAAGGTAAACAAGGTGTTAAGTTTAAGCGCCAACGTCCAATTTCAAATTTCATTGTTGATTTTTTTGCTCAAGAAATTAGGCTAGTAATTGAGGTTGATGGTAACTCACATTTTAATAAACCAGGATATGATGCTTATCGTCAAAATCAATTAATCCAATTGGGTTGCCCTATTTTAAGATTTTCAGAAGGAGAAGTTATGCATAATTTGGATGAGGTGTTGACTCAGATTCAACATGCTGTTTTTGTTTTGAAACAAAAATGAATTTACAAACTTCCTCCCCCTCAATCCCCCTCCCAAGGGGGAAGTATAAAGTTAGCCAAACACTTTCCCCTTTTAGAGGGGGACAGGATAAATAAGTTATTAATGAAACACTTCCCCCTTCGGAGGGGGACACAGGGGGAGGAAAAAAAATACTTAAACATCTCCTTTCCTCCTCAACAACCCATTAATCTCCTTCAAATAATCCACCTCCGTCTGCAATTGCTTTATTTTTGCTTGTTGCAAACCAATTTTAAGTTCCGCTTTTTGGAGTTAGGTCAACATTTTCGCTACACCCCCATATTTATCGGCCATTTCTTCCATGATCTCATCATGCGCAACCAATCCTTGACACTTCATCGCCAAGGGCTCCAAAAAGTTGTAGTTCAAGGTTTCTGAAATCGTCATTAAAAGGTTGGTGTCTATGGATTTTCGTTTGAAAATATCGTACACATTTTGACTGGTAATGTTAATCCTTCGGGCAAACTCCGTTTTCTTCATTCCGGTCTCCTTTAACCGGTTTTGTATCATTTGCCCAATGTGCATTTCCGTCTTATTCCGCCATATTCAAATAATCCCCGGTACACATCAAAAACTTTCCAATTCAATTGTATGGTTTCTTTTAATTTTATTAAATTACATCTATTTAAATTCCTTGGTGAAAAATATCCAAACATATGAGGATTGCTTGTTCTTAATTGAGAAATTCTACAATAAATTAATGGTTGACGATCAAATCGGTCATTATTTCAAGGGCTTGCCATTGAACATCCACATTCCAAAAGTTGCGGATTTTTGGGCTTTTATTTTGATAGATAAGCCAGGATATTCCAACAACATGATGCAAGCACATGCAAAATTAGACTTGCAACCACATGATTTTGAAAGGTGGTTGAAACTGTTTCATGAAACCATAGATCAGAATTTTCAGGGTGAAAAAGCCAACCTAGCAAAAGAAAGATCTACCTTAATTGCTTGGACGATGCGGGCCAAATTATAAAGGTTTTTATTGATCTGAAACAAAAGTGAATTGAAATAAGGCCGATAACTTCTGTTTTAATATTCGACTGACCTTTTGAAAATCTACTTGAGATCCTAACTCTTTTTGCATAGAGGTCACCGCTTTATCATCAATACCACAGGGGACAATATGAGAAAAATAATTCAAATTGGTATTCACATTGAACCCAATGCCATGCATCGTTACCCATCTGGAACTTTTCACTCCCAGCGCACAAATTTTTCTTGCACTTGGCTTTTCGCAATCCAACCAAACGCCAGTAAGACCTTCAACGCGGCCAGCATGAATACCAAATTCAGATAAGGTTTGAATTACCGCCTCTTCGAGATAACGCATGTATTTGTGAATATCGGTGAAGAATTGGTCCAAATCAAAAATAGGATAAACAACCAACTGTCCAGGACCGTGATAAGTGATATCCCCTCCCCTATTGATTTTATAATAAGAAGCCTCATGAAGCCCTAATTCTGACTCATTTAGCAGAAGGTGATCTTCTTTACCACTTTTACCCAAAGTATATACATGTGGATGTTCGCAAACAAGTAAATAGTTTAACGGATCTGATACAGAATCATCTGTCCTCCTCGCAATTTTTTGATCGATAATTTTCTTAAACAAGGTTTCTTGAAAATCCCAAGCTTCCTTATAATCAATCAATCCAAGGTCAATACATTGAACTTCAGGCATGAAAAATCATTATATAGCCGCCAATTCTTTCTTCAATGCTTCGATAACAGTTATGTCTACCGCATCTATTTGCTTCAATTCAGCTACATAAAAAGAAGCCCAATCAACAAGGTGAATAAGGTATAAAGCCCGTTCAATGCGATTGCTTCCTTTCGCAAACACTTCCTTAACAAAGGATGTTTTACCAGAAATAAAAGATTTTGTAAAAGCAAATCGTGCTGCATTGCGCTTATCCAAATCAGAAGAATTTAAAAACAATACTGCAAACCGATCATCGCCACCTTCCCAGCCCAATAATTCATTGTGATTCATTTCTGGGATAACATGACAAATCGCTAGAGTTTTAGAATTCTCATTGAATTGTTGGCGCGCACGAACAGCAACACCCTCATAGAATGGTCCTGCATATACTACTCCTACCTTTCCAAACAAAAACGAAGCAATTTGCTTACCTTCAGCTTCAATATTGTGCTGCTCATTTACTAAAAAAGTACTTGCATTTCGAATATTATCGAGATGAGCTGGTGAAATCAATTGATGTTGCACCATTATATTGATCAACTGAATCAATGAATAAGCTAGCGCTGCCCTTGGCGGATTTCCTCCTGGAAGTTTAACACAGTCGTAACCGTTAGCATTACAAAAATCCATCAGCTTCCCTCCTGAACAAACACCAATTATTTGAGCGCCTTTTTGATGCGCTTCTTCCAAAGAGGAAAGTGTTTCCTCAGTATTTCCTGAATAAGACGAACAAATAACCAATGAATTCGGATTTACAAAATTTGGAATTCCGTAATCGCTATGCAAAATAACAGGTACCTTGATTTCATCAACAACCCATTGCGATGCTATTTTTCCTCCAATACCGGAACCTCCCATACCACAAATTACAATTTGATGAATTGGATTTTTAGGGTTTGAAAAAGTTGAATGCGATGCAATGTCAAGAGATTCTAAGATTTGTTGCGGAAATGCTTTGATCAGTTTGTCCATAGATTAAAATTTATGGGTACAAATATAAGCATAAGGCAGTCAAGATTTTACTTCATTTGAAGGATTGAATATTAACTTTTACTTAAAAAATCATAAGCTTTGGCTTATGCCATTCTTTCCTATTACCTTTGAGAAAAAAAACAATGAAGCCAAAAAAAGCATCAGAGACCTTGTCCATATCAACCAAAGTAGTGCTTCCTAACGACACCAATACGCTTGGAAATTTATTCGGAGGTCAACTATTGGCATGGATGGATGTCATTGCAAGTGTTTCCGCTCACAGACATTCAAAACGCGTTGTGGTAACTGCTTCGGTTAATAATGTGTCATTCCAAAAACCAATTAATCATGCTTCAATTGTTACCTTGGAAGCAAAAGTTTCTCGTGCCTTCAATTCCTCAATGGAAATTTTCGTTGATGTTTTTGTTGAAGACCAAGTTACCGGTCAGCGCGAAAAATGTAATGAAGCCATTTATACTTTTGTGGCCGTTGACCAAAATGGAAATCCTATACAAGTTCCTGAGCTCATTCCAGAAACACCAGAAGAAATTGATCGCTATGAGGGTGCATTGAGAAGAAAACAACTCAGCCTCATCTTGGCAGGAAAAATGAATCCAAGTGAAGCAACAGAGCTTAAAAAACTTTTTGAAATCAAAGATTGATTCGACTTTTTAAATCTTGCGAGATCGCATTTGTATTTTGTAAATTCATGCAGTTGAAATGGCCTTTAGGGCATTTTTGAAAGCCTATTTTGGAGCAAGGTCGACACGATAAATTTTTAACCTCGTGAATTCCAAATTTTTTCTTGTTCAAAGGTAAATAAGGATACATCCCCAACTCTGGAACCGTATTGCCCCAAACGCTCACTATTTGTCGATTGAAACAAGCCGCAATATGCATCAATCCAGTGTCTCCCGTTAAAAGCACTTCAGACTGACTCACAATACTTGCCGATTGCATCAGTGAATACTGTCCACATGCGTTAAATATTTTTTTACCTGGGAGCAATTCAACCAGCGCTATTCCTTTTTCCACATCTTCATTTCCACCAAGAAGGACAATTGGCAAATCAATATCCTGCAAAATGTGTTTGAGAATTGTATTTGGAATTTGTTTGGTTTTGAATTGACCACCAAGAGCAACACTAATAAAAGAATCGTTTTCTAAACGAAAAGCATTAGAAAGATTCACCTCATCGGTTGATTTGATATACAATTCACCTGGCAAACCATCATTTTTAACTCCCCACTTTTTAACTGCCTGAAAATAGCGATCAACTATATGAATATCGGGTAAAGCGTTGAATTTGAAACGAACCAACAACCATTTTCTAATGTTCAATTTTGGAAACGAGAAATGTTTTATCCCCAATTTAAACTTCAATTGTAAGGTCCTAATGTTATGATGGAGGTCGATCAAGAAATCGTATTGCTCCGCTTTAAGTTCAGAAAGCACCTCATCAATACTTTTCTCGATAGCATAAATTTTATTTAAATGGGGATTACTTTCCAAAAGTGGAAGAAAATTCTTTTTAGTCAAATAATGTATTTCAACATCTTGAACTTGTTTTTTAAGCGCACGGATAATTGGAGTAGTCAATACAATGTCACCAATCGAGCTAAAACGTACAACAAGAATTTTCACGTCTCAAAGGTAGGAATTTGAAAATTACCTTGGCACATTCGTTTTCCAAACCTCAATATATTCATTTGAATTCCTGGGGTTGAGTTGACGCAAAAGCCGATCAAGATAACTAGGATTGGATTGAAAATGCAGTTGCATTTTTGGGTAAATCTTTTTGTAGGCATTGATGCGTTGGGATAACTTCTTGTCATCATAAAAAAAGATGTAATCGAAAGATTGCTCAGAATAAGCATTTAAATCATCAGTTTCCTTAAGTCTTTCAGCGACGTAACAATCCCAACTTTTCGCATAAAACTTAGGTAACATGGAGACTTTACCACTTCCTGAACCTTCCATTAGTATGTTTTCCTTATCCATTTTGTTGTTGTATAAGCTGTACATGGCTTCAACACGAGATTTTTTGGAATACATGCATACTGACAAACATAGGAAAACACTATTCAAAACCCAGAAAATGATTAGACTCCATTTCCATAGTTTGTCTTTCCAGGCTGTCTTTTTTAATAAATCAAAGCCTACGATGCCAAGAATTACGAAAAATGGCAAGACACTTAAAATAAATCTTTCTTGACGATTGGGATAAATCGTATGAAATAGGATAAAAAATGCAGTAGGTAAAAAGATAATTAAGTACTTTTTGTATGACTTAAGGAAGCCAAAAAACAATAATATTCCAAGAGGAATGAAAAACACACCGGTTAACACCAGCACATACATTAAATAATTCTGATTGGGTAAATAGGTTGTTCCCTCGGTGAGATTGTAATTCACGTAACTCCAGAACTCTGCGAATGGATATCCCCAAATAAAAAAATCGACAAGACCTTGTGTTAAGGAAAACATGAATGCAAGACCAAGACTAAAAATAAATGCCAGTTTAAATTCTCTTTTGAGCAAGTAATAGAGTGCCAAACCAAAAGCAAAAACAGCAATTTGATAGCGGAATGATACTGCCATTCCAACGAGTAATCCAGCAAAAAAGAAAGCACTCAGTTGTTTTTTATCTAGGAGTAGCCAAACACCTAAAATTAAAAATGGTATGGCCGCAACCTCAACAAGATTTCGAACTGAAACAAAAGGCATCAACCAAAGTAAAGCCAATATCCATCCTACTAAAATTGCATTTTTTTGGGTTGAAAGCTTTTCGGTAATTTTCATTCCGTAAGCAACGACGATGAGTGAGAAACCTGCATGAAGCAATCTGTTTATGAACATTAAAGTTTTCGGGTCGCTTGCACCAATCCATTTCATTGCGCTGAAAAAAAGATAATTCAATCCGACATAGGTAAAACTATGTCCTTCAGGAACGCCTTTACTGCCTTCGGTCCATGGTAACCAGTAATTGTAGTCATATCCATCTGCCCAAGATGAAGAAGCTTCAATAATCAAGAAATGGTCATCATGCATTCCATATCCTTGCGAGAAGATTGCTGCCACAAGCCTTACCAAAAATGCAATTACCAGAATAACCAAGTAGCTATTGTAGTAACTGGAATGGTAAAATTTATAAATTCTTGTATTCCTCATAAACCAATGACATGAAAGATTGACATCGTTTTTCTTCCCATTTGAATTGGTCTTTGGTTAAGGTATTGTCGTGAATAAAATTGGCGTCAATATTAAAACTAAAATTCCCTTTATCGGAAATCCACCCATAACCACGGTTAATGGTATGCAAAGCAAATTGAGGACAATCAGGATTCATCAAATCTTTGCTCCATTGGTAACGTTTATAATCTCCACCCATTTGATACAATAATGTTCGAACAATATCTCCCTGTGAACCAATCGTAGGAATATGTTGACCGCGGTATTCTTCTTTTAATGGTTCACCAAATATGAGCAAAGGAATATGAAAATAAGCACCCAAATTTGGATTTTTTACCAATTCTGAAGCATGACCATGATCGGCAACGAAAATAAAGATTGTGTTTTTATACCATGATTCTTTTTTACATTTTTCAATGAAATCATTCAAACATTTATCTGCGTAGAACATTGAACTCATGAAATCTGATTCAGTTCCTTCCCATTTAGGCGTGCCTTTTTGAGGGAAATCATATGGAGAATGTGTACTTCCAGTGAACGCGCAATGTAAAAAAGGCGCTTTGGTTTTATTGATTTTATCTAAGAACAATTTGTACAAATCCTCGTCATAATAATTTAATTTTCCTTTAGGCATTCCATTTGGAAAATCTTTTTCATCAGCGAGCTCATCAAAACCATGATCGGTAAAATAACTTCCAATATTTCCGTATTTCAAATCACCACTGAATAGGTAGTGTGAAGAATAACCCCATTTTTTCAAATCTTGATTGAGACATGGTATCTTTCTATGTTTATCTGGTTGCATAGAAATCGATATTTCAGGCAATGCAGGATATCCGCTGAACAGTGTGGAGTTGCCAATTTCTGATGTTCCTCCTGCTGCAAAAATATTGGTAAACAATAGCCCTTGCTTGGTCAATGAATCAAAATTGGGCGTTGCACCTTTCTCTCCAGAAATACTTCCTATGGCGTTTGCCGTCCAACTTTCGAGAACGACAAAGACAATATTTGGTCTTTTGTTATTAAGAAAATATCGATCATGATCGAGTTTATAATTGAAAAAATCTTTTAAAGTTTCCTTACTTTCTAATTCTGGAATCTTTTTGAACAATGCTCCTATTTCGCTTCTCGAATAGAGCATAAAACTTTTAGCAAAAAAGTAAAAAGAATTTACAGATAGGTCATTGGTTACGTAATTTTTAGAATAGTAAGCTGAATCAATATTTATTGGAATTTGTTGAAACCCACCACGACCAAGAAGTAGAAATAAAAGAAGAGAAATTCCATATGCTCCCGCTCCCATTGGATAATGAAAATACCATTTCAAAGCAGCTTTTTTTTGAGATTGAAACGACGAATCCATAATCCATTTTGTAGCCTTGTAGGCTATGAAAAACTCGAGAATGGAATAAACTATAAACCAAATAGTCATACTGCCATCTGCAGTTCGAACAACCTCATCAGGGTTCAAAAGATGATTAAATACTCGCGTTGTAAGTTTGTGATTCCATTCGGGATAAGCATTGATCTCCCCTGCATGTACGAACACACAAAGCAGTATTTCCAAAAAAAGTGAACCATAAAAGAGGTAACGGAACCACCTCTGAGGATACAAAATATAGGCAACTAGAAATAATAGGGGGAATACACATAATAATGCTGCCGTTGCCAAATCCAGTCTGAAGGAAAATATAAAAGCTCCAAGCCATTCCGGGATTGATACGCCTTCGAATTTTGACCAATTGTGAAACGAAAAAATAATCCTCTGAACATCAAAGATGAGAATCCAAAGGGTCAATAACTTGATTATTGAAAAAAGTATTTGTTTCAATGCAAACACAAACAAATATACTTTGATTTCAATAGACTCTTTTATAATTTTATGATGTTCACTTAATTTAAAATTAACAATGAGCGAAAATGCGACCTAGAAATCTCTAGTAATTATAATTTAATTTCCAATCACAATGGGCAAATTCAATGAAATCATCAAATCCGATACACCAACTTTAGTAGATTTTTATGCAACTTGGTGTGGTCCCTGTAAAACAATGCATCCCATTCTCGATCAATTGAAAACAAGTATGGGAACGCAAATAAGAATTTTAAAAATTGATGTCGACAAAAATCCGGCTGTAGCAGATCAATTCAAAGTGAAGGGTGTGCCTACTTTTGTGCTTTTCAAAAATGGCGAGGTACTCTGGAGACAGAGTGGTGCAATGGAATTATCTGTCTTGAAAAGTCAAATTAAATCCAAAATCTGACAACCTTTATTCCACTGAATATATTAAATTTTCGCGCAATTGTAACCTTTACGCTAACCATTGCGTAGGACACCCCGTTATTTTTAGTATTCAAATTTGCAGAAGTACCTAGAAACGGCTACTTTTGCGCCCTGTTTAAAATAAACAATTTAAAATGAAAGAAAATTTAATTTATATCCCTATCGGACTTGCGGTAATTGGATTGTTGTTCATGCTTGTTAAAATGTCATGGGTAAAGAAACAAAATGCCGGAGATGAAAAAATGCAAGGCATTGCAAAAAGTATAAAAGAAGGTGCAATGGCATTTCTTAGTGCCGAATACAAATTGTTATTAATATTTGTAATTATCGCTTCCGCTGCATTATTCGGAATTTCTTTAATTGTCCCAACCACACATTGGCTTATTGTTCCAGCTTTTGTAATTGGCGCCATCTTTTCAGCAATTGCAGGGAATATAGGAATGCGCGTTGCTACTGACGCTAACGTTAGAACAACCGAAGCGGCTAAAACTTCTTTGCCTAAAGCTTTGAAAGTTTCTTTTGGCGGTGGAACTGTAATGGGTCTAGGAGTTGCTGGTTTAGCAGTTTTAGGCTTATCCTTGTTCTTTATGGTGTTTGTAAACTTATTTGTTACTGGTGAAAAACCTTTCTACGATGAAATGACAATGGTACTTGAGGCTTTAGCAGGATTTTCTCTTGGTGCTGAATCTATTGCATTGTTTGCTCGTGTTGGTGGTGGTATTTATACCAAAGCTGCTGATGTTGGCGCCGACTTAGTTGGTAAAGTGGAAGCTGGAATTCCTGAAGATGATCCTAGAAACCCTGCAACAATTGCAGATAACGTAGGTGATAACGTAGGTGATGTTGCCGGTATGGGTGCTGATTTATTCGGTTCTTATGTTGCAACCGTTTTGGCTTCAATGGTTTTAGGTAACTATGTTATTCGTGACATGGCAGCTGGTGGAACATTCACTGACGCATTCAATGGTATGGGACCAATTTTACTTCCTATCATGATTGCTGGTGTTGGTATCTTAGCTTCAATTATCGGAACATTTTTAGTTCGTATTTCAAGTAATGATGCAAAAGAAGCTCAAGTTCAAAGAGCATTGAACATTGGAAATATATCGTCAATGGTACTTTCTGCCGCTGCTGGGTATTTCTTAGTTGAGTGGATGTTACCGGAAACATTAAGAATGAATTTCTTTGGCGAAGGTGTTCTTGATGTTAGCAGAATGAATGTGTTTTATGCAACTTTAGTCGGATTGACTGTAGGATACTTAATTTCATTTTTCACCGAATATTATACAGCATTAGGTAAGAAACCAGTAATGGATATCGTTCAGAATTCATCTACAGGGGCGGCAACAAATATTATTGCTGGATTATCTACGGGAATGATTTCAACATTCTCTTCTGTGATTCTTTTTGCAGCGGCAATTTGGGGTTCATATGCCCTTTCTGGGTTCTATGGTGTTGCAATTGCTGCATCAGCGATGATGGCAACAACAGCAATGCAATTGGCAATTGATGCTTTCGGTCCAATTGCAGATAACGCAGGCGGAGTGGCTGAAATGAGTGAGTTACCTAAAGAAGTGCGTCAAAGAACGGACGTCTTGGATTCTGTAGGTAATACGACCGCAGCAGTTGGAAAAGGTTTTGCTATTGCATCAGCAGCGCTTACAGCACTTGCCTTGTTTGCAGCTTATGTGACCTTCACTGGTATTGATGGAATTAACATTTTCAAAGCTCCCGTTTTGGCAGCATTGTTTGTTGGTGGAATGATTCCAGTTGTTTTCTCTGCTTTGGCAATGAAATCAGTAGGTAAAGCAGCGATGGACATGGTGATGGAAGTACGTCGTCAGTTTAGAGAAATACCAGGTATTATGGAAGGTACAGGAACACCTGAATACGGAAAGTGTGTCGAAATTTCTACTAAAGCCGCTTTACGTGAAATGATGATTCCTGGAGCATTAACCATTGTTTCTCCAATTTTAATTGGTTTAGGAACTGGATACATTTCAGGAGACATGAAGCTAGGTGCTGAAGTACTTGGAGGATATATGGCAGGTGTTGCTGTTTCAGGGGTTCTTTGGGCGATTTTCCAAAACAATGCGGGTGGCGCTTGGGATAATGCTAAGAAATCTTTCGAGGCTGGAGTTATAATTAACGGTGAGATGACTTACAAAGGTTCTGATGCACACAAAGCTGCAGTAACTGGAGACACAGTTGGAGATCCATTCAAAGATACTTCAGGTCCTTCAATGAACATTTTAATAAAATTGACTTGTCTTATTGGTCTTGTTATCGCTCCAATTTTGGGTGATGGACATGGTACTGAAGAGGCCAAAGGCGCTGGATGCACGAAAATGGAACAATGTCATGGTAAAAAGGAATGTAAAGGTGACATGGCTTCTTGTCACGGCACAATGAAAACTTGCAATCCACACATGAATGGCGAAACCATGATTGGCAAGTGTGACATGACAAAATGTGCTACGATGACCAAGGATGAATGCGCTAAAATGTGCGATTCATTAAAATGTACAGCCGAAGAAAAAGCAATGTGCTTAAGTCATTTTGGTGCTGATGGAAAATTCATCGGTGGAGAAATGAAAGCGTGTTGTAAGGATAAAAAAATGTGTGAGAAAAAATGTGAAGACAAAGCTTCTTGCAAAGATCACCACCAATAAACTAGTTCAGATAGTTTATATTTAAAGGGAGCCAACGGCTCCCTTTTTTATTTATATATCCTTCAAAAATTTAAGTTGAATTTTCCAAAAATGAAACCGCTACCAAAAATTTCCAAGTACACCAGTTAAATTCATGTACGTGACTCCAAAACAATCGTTGTGTTGGTCATCGAATTACTTCAACCCATTAATAACTATTAGATATAAAGAATTATTATACTTGTGTTTTCCGCAACTTGGTCGCTTGAAGTGGTGCAATTCAGTTTTGATTGGTTTTCAAATCTCAAGACCTTTGAACAATGAAAAAGCTGTTTATTTTACTATTTTTTATTGGGCATTTTTTTACCAACCATGCACAACAAACGAATTCACGAACCTACCGCGAGTTCAACGCTGGAGCGGCGTTTTTAAATGAATATTCAATTAGTGAATTAGGAGATATTATGGTTGGATTATCGTATGTAAGCGGTAAACAAAATTATTTCTCTGAAAATTTCTTCTTTGAATACCAAGCTGGTATTGCATTACCGTCAATAATAACGGGAAAGGTAGGAATTGGTGCAACAGGAAAAGTTTTTGGAGGAAGCATTGGAGTGCGTGTATTTCCCACTTTTGTATACGGGCAAATCCATTTTAGATTTCAAAAGAGTCAACTCAATTTTTCTGCAGAGGTGTCCCCGTTATACAATTACAATCCAGGTAATCAAATCTCACCTTCTTTGAATACCAATGCCATTATCACTTGCGGTTATCAATGGGCAATTGAGGAAAGTCAAATGAAATGGGGAAAATGGTTGCGGAATATAGGGCAATAAATGCAACCTTTTAAGTGTTCAATTACTTATTCAATTTGGTTTTTCAATATTCTCAAATTTGACTACAAAAATAAAAAGGGATCAAAGCCCCCTTTTTTTGGTCAATATGAACCATTGAAGCTACTTATGAGAAAACTCAATAGAAAATGAAATAAAAAACCGCTGAACCAAGTCCAGCGGTTTGCAAAATATCTCAAAGTACTACTTGATAAATTTGTCCTTTAAATTCCGGAAGCCGCGCTAGCTATTTTTGCCTGAATTTCTGCAAACTTTACTGCGAAGGAAGCATCAGTTGCACAACTTGCTGTTTTTGTGCTCCATTTGGTAGCTTCTTTCATCAATTTATTATAATCTCCAAGAATTTTTGGATCCGTTGGGTCATCTGCATAATCTTCAAGAATATCAACATAATCATCCATAAAATCCTCATAATCGCTTAAAAGTTCATCGCAATCTCCAGCTGCCGCAACCTCCTCTGTATCATCAGAATCCTCAGAATCTTCAGAATCTTCCTCAGTATCGAATTCTTCTTTCACGATTTCTGAATTGAAACGTATCTGTTTACCGCTTTTAAATTTCTCAAGCATTTTAGTACCTTCCTCAGTAGATTTAACAGATCCTTGCCCAGAAATGGTAAGTGTTAGCCACTCTTCACCTGAACCTCTTTTCAAGTAGGTAGCCAAATCTTTATCTGCACTTATGTCAAGACTGAAATCCAACGGTGCACCTTGCGCATCGAGAGCCTTTCCAAGGATGCTAGGTCCAAATTGATTGTATCCTGTACCTGCTTTGACATCCATAGATTTTAAAAATCTAAATTTCACTTTCATTTTACCACTGTAACCCGCCATCATTTCGTCTTCATCCTTTTCCAATTCGAGAAGATAATCTCCAGGTACCACTTCGACATAACCAGACAATGGTCCGTCAATGAGCTGAACACCAGAATATTTAATATCCTTTGGAGGCTCTGGCAAAGAAATTTTTCCTTCCTCACCTTCTTCGCTGCCACCACCACAACTTGCTAATAAAAATGAAGCAAAAAGAAATGCTCCAAAAATTTTCATTGTTTTTTTCATTTTTCGTAGATTTAAATTAATTGACAAACTTGATCAGGCACAAAAGTATATTACAATCGAATAATTCATATCAATCATAAAATTCATTTCGTTCAAACTGCTCTATTAAAAAGTCCACTGCTTTAATACTAATCTTTTATGCATCTAACTGAAAGACCTCCTCCTTTACCATCTGAATGACTATCAACTTTATCATTGTTAATACTCAAACTTCTAACCCAAGCTGATCCTTTTTTCTTAAAAGTCCACCAAACACCCGCAGTTCCTAATGAATTAAATGAACCATTTTTTCTTCTACCCCCACCTGGTGTACCACCAAATCCACTTTCATTTGTACCATTGCCTTTCTTATTTATGTCATCAACCCAATTATTATCACTTTTCATTTTTTTACCGGCAATAGATTCACCTCCTAAATAAGCAATTAAAGTATTCCAATCTTGATTTGTTGGAACTTTCCATCCCTTTGGAGCCAGACCCCTAGAGTCATGAACTGCATACCAATTGTACATCTTTCCGTAAAGTTTGGCATTCTGAGGATTATTATTGTAGTAGCACCAAACAGCTTTCTTCTCTTTAGCAGCATTTTCCCATTCTTCATCAGATTTTGCTTCAGGAATTAAATCACCATTTTGAAATTTTTCTACATTCAAATTCTCAGCCATCCAAACCTGGTCTCCAATTTTAACCTCTTTTTTAGGTTCTTCAATGGGTATATCTTTTTTTTGGGCTGAATCTTTTGTTTTTACCAAGTCAGTATCAGCTTCTCCACAAGAAGTTGACAACAATATTGAGGAAACCATAAACAGGGTAATTAATTTTTTCATTGCTTATTAATTTTGAATATAAGCTCAAACTTAGCATTATTGGTAAGTTAGATTATTATTCGAATAAATCATATCGATCATTAAATTCATTTCGTTCAAATCGTTCATTAACGACAAAATGACTGCGCAAACCTTATATTTGTCGACCAAAAATGTTAAATGTTATCGAAAGTTATTCGTGGTCTTATCGAAAAACAGTTTGGACAAGAAATACGCTATTCAAAGGACTGTGAAGTTTTGGCTTCAGATATTTCTCTAAAAACCAACAAACGCATCAGTGCTTCGACGCTTAAGCGCTTATTTGGATTGGCTAAAGGAACAGATGAACCGAGATTATACACTATGGACATTGTTGCAATTTACTTGGAATACAAAAACTTTGATGACCTTCATGCAGCACTTATTAATAACATAACTTCTCACTTCGAAATCATTGAAGAACTGAGAACTGATACTTTACCCGAAAATACTGTCGTTATTATTCACTATGAACCAAATAGAAAGCTAAAAATGAAATATTTGGGCAATCATCAAATGGAATTATTAGATTCTATAAATTCAAAGTTGAAGGTAAACGATAAATTAATAATCCCACACATTGTAAGAAATTATCCTTTACTTATTACTGAAGTAACCAGACAAAATAAGAACCTTGGGCCATATACGGCAGCAAAAATTTCAGGGGTTTCTAATATTGAGATTTTATCCTAAATCAAATGACTTTTTTAATTTCGTTCTGTGAACGAAATTTCTGATTTTAATTTAACCCAAGTGCCCCATTCTGAGCAAACACATTTGGTTTACGATGGAAAATACTTTCTGCTGTCAAAGGTAAAAAAAGACCACCGTTGGGAGATTGTAAAAACTATTCAAGAAAAAGAAAAGAACAATCCTGTATGTATTCGATCCCTACAAAAAGAGTTTGAAATTGGATCCCAATTGCAACACCACGGAATTGTGCACTATTACAGTTACAATAAAGCAAACAGTCAATTGGTTCGCGAATTTATCAACGGCACAACTTGGTTGGATTTTTTTGAGAACAATACCAGAGAAAATCTTCGAATAAAAAAATATGTTAAAGAACTTATAGAAATCATTAAATACCTTCATATCAATGGCACTTATCATATGGATATTAAATCAGAAAACATTCTCGTAACGCACGCTACCAAACAAATTAAACTCATAGATTTTGGACATGCTGAACAAAGTAATAGCACACTAACCGTTGGGGGTACAAAACTTTATCAACCGATAACGGAAAATGGAAAAGGGTTCCATGATGTTTACGCTTTGGGCAAACTTTTGGAAATGACATCACAAATTTCTGACATTCATAATAAACGATGGTTACAGAAAATTGCTAATCATTGCACTCAAGCCAACTCAAACACAAAAAATGCTATTCAACTTTCCTTTTTCTTGGAAAAGAAATATAGACGCATCAAAAAAGTGAGAATATTCATTTTTACTGCTATAGTTTCATTGACTCTACTCCTTTCATTTTATCTCACAAATACAACTGAAGAAAAATCCAAAATCAACACAAATAATATTGTTACAACATTTGATAAAGAAAAGGTAATTCTTAAAAATACCGAATTACCTTTTCAAAAAGAATTCATAGAAAAGAATCGGAAGAAAACTGGTAAAATGTTAAAAAATACTGAGTTTTTGACCGCTAACGATACGATTATCATTTATGAAAAATCTAAAAATTTCGGACCGGAATTTGAAAAAGAATATTTTCAATACAATTTGGAACAATCAACTTATGCCATATATAGTCGCTTACTAGAAAAATATGACAACATTTGGCAAGAAATTTCAGTAAACTGGACCGACAGCATTCAAAAATCAAATGCAAAACAATTATTTGATAAACAAATAATGATGAGTCTCAAACCTTATCAACATTACTTGTAATAGTATTGATCTCGCACAATCTATACATTTTAGTTATCAAAATATCAAAGTATGCGATTAAAAAAACTAAATTTGCATTTCGTTCATTAAAATAACTTATAAAGAAAGGTGGAGGGATTGGCCCTGTGAAACCTTGGCAACCTCTGGTTCATCACCGGAATAGGTGCCAATTCCTATCGATAATACGAAAAGATAAGTAGATTCCCAGCTTCCTTTATAGGCAAAAAATATACAATGAGAAAAATTGAAGATATAATAAAGGATAGGATTTTAGTGCTTGATGGCGCTATGGGAACAATGATACAACGTTACCATCTCGAAGAAGCCGATTTCCGTAAAGGTTGGTTTGAGAATCATAAGTCCCCTTTGAAAGGGAATAACGATTTATTATCACTAACCCGTCCAGAAATAATTAAAGAAATTCATAGCAAATACCTAGAAGCGGGAGCAGATATTATTGAAACCAACACGTTTTCTGGAACTCGAATCGCTCAAGCTGATTACCATCTGGAAAACTATGCATATGACATAAATTATCATTCTGCCAAAATAGCGAAAGAAGTTGCAGATGAATTCACAAAAGCCAATCCAAACAAGCCAAGATTTGTTGCTGGATCGATTGGTCCTACGAACCGCACGGCTTCAATTTCACCTGACGTAAATGACCCAGGTTACCGTGCTGTAACGTTCGATGACTTGGTAACAGTTTACAAAGAACAAGTACATGCACTTATGGATGGTGGAGCCGATATCATGCTGGTTGAAACTGTTTTCGACACCTTAAATGCTAAGGCAGCCTTGTTTGCCATTGATGAAGTTTATGAGGAACGACACACTTCTTTACCCATTATGGTTTCCGGAACAATTACGGATCAAAGTGGGCGAACTTTAACTGGTCAGACAACAGAAGCTTTCCTGATATCAATTGCACATATGCCGCTACTTTCTGTAGGATTAAATTGTGCATTGGGGGCAGAAATGATGCGACCGTATTTGCAAGTTCTAAACAAGAAAGCAAGTTTTTGTGTCAGCGCACATCCTAATGCCGGTTTACCAAATGAATTCGGACAATATGATGAAACACCAGAAATGATGGCGAAACAAATTAAATCCTTTTTAGATGAAGGATTGGTCAATATCATCGGTGGTTGCTGCGGTACTACACCAGATCATATCAAAGCAATTGCTGATTTATCAGCGCATTACAAACCAAGGTTAATGACCACAAATTAATCGAAATTAAATGTTAGAAAATTCAATTCCAACTTTAAAACTTTCGGGTTTAGAGCCCTTGATTGTTACCAAGGAAAGTAATTTTGTGAATGTTGGTGAACGAACCAATGTAACAGGTTCTCGTGCATTTTTAAGAATGATTAAAGAAGGTGATTTCGAAGCTGCTTTATCGGTCGCAAGAGATCAAGTTGATGGCGGTGCTCAAATCATCGATGTGAACATGGATGAAGGAATGATCGATGGTAAAGAAGCTATGGTGAAATTCCTAAATTTGATTGCTTCTGAACCTGATATTGCTCGAGTACCTGTAATGATTGATAGTTCGAAATGGGAAATTATCGAAGCTGGATTAAAATGCCTACAAGGTAAAGGAGTTGTTAATTCTATTTCGCTTAAGGAAGGAGAAGAATCTTTCATCCAACAAGCCAAGAAAATTAAACGATACGGTGCTGCTGTAATCGTTATGGCATTTGATGAAAAAGGCCAAGCCGACAATTATGAGAGACGTATTGAAATTTGCAAAAGATCATTTGATATTCTTGTTAATGAGGTTAAATTTCCAGCTGATGATATCATTTTTGACCCCAATATTTTTCCTGTTGCAACAGGAATGGAAGAGCATAACAAT
>CANJNE010000029.1 GCA_947475275.1 Flavobacteriales bacterium
GCTGATCACAATAATCTACAAAAACATAATGTGGAACTGAATAAAAGGAAGAAAAATAAAAAGCCGAAGAAAAGCAAAAAAGGAAAAGATAAAAAACCGGAGTATACCTCAGATGGAAAGCTTTTAATGCTTTTCAATCCACTTACAGGTGAAAAATTATACTACAATGACGTCACAGAATACGAAATTTCAAAAAATGGAACTTTTGTGGGTTTCGTTACCCATCAAAAGAAAGATTCTTCGGTTTCAACGCTTCATTTGCTCAATCTGAATAACGACATTAAAAGTTCCATTAAATCAGGAAATCTTACATTTAACAACTTGGTTTTTAATGCTGATGCCAATTACTTTACCTATTTATGGTCAGCAGATACAACGGAAAATAAAGGATTTTCTCTTGATTTACTCAACACCTCATCACTTGAAAATCAGACTATTGCTGACAGTGCGCTTTTACAGAACAATCGCTGCTTGAGCGAAAACAGAAGTCCAATTTTCCGTGAAGATAATAACTACTTGTTTTTTGGAGTAATTCCCTATCCAGAGCCCGAAAAGAAAGACAGTCTGCTTGAAAGTGAAAAAGTTAAATTGGATATTTGGCATTACGAAGATAGCCGAATCATGCCCAATCAGTTGGTTGAATTGAAAAGCGATCAAAGGAAAAATGATCTCTATGCTTACAATCTGAATACAAAGCAATTTGTTCAAGTGAGCAACGATTCGATCGAAGTTAATATTTCAGAATTTCAAACGGGAAATTACGTTTTGGGGGCGAGTTACAAACCTTACGAAGCTACTTCACTTTGGAATGGCATGCTTCCAGTTGATCATTATCGCATTTCCCTAGATTCTGGAACTGCCCAATTGATTAAAAAAGCAACAGTTTTTGACGGTAAATTGTCGCAATCGGGTCGTTATTACAGCTATTTTGATGAAAAAACACTACAATATTTTTTAATGGACATCGAAAGAAACAATGCAAGATGTTTAACTTGCAGTGTTACTGATGTTGATTGGCAATACGAAAACAATGGACTTCCAATTGTTATGGATCCTTATGGCGTCTTAGGTTATTCCAAAAATGAGGACCAACTTTTCATTCAAGGGAAATACGATGTTTGGGCATATGATTTAACGCAAAATAAACTTTCCAACCTGACCTCAGTTTACGGTGCTGCAAATGGGATACGCCTCAGTTTAAAGAAATGGGAATACGATTCTTTGTTCATAGATTTAGAAAATTGCTACCTTGAAGGATTCAATGAAAAAACGAAGGCGGCTCATGTTTTTCTTTTCGAAAAAGTAAAGAACGATTTCCAAATCAAGGAAATTTACAAAACGGATCACAAACTTCCGCTAATTGTAAAATCTGAAAAAGGTTCGCAAATTCTTTTTAAAAGGATGTCGGTGAAAGATTATCCAGATTTATTGGTTACATCAGATAATTTCGAAACCGAAACAAAGATCTCATCTACCAATCCGCAGCAAGAGGATTACAATTGGGCAACGGTTGAATCCGTATCATGGAAAAATTATGACGGTCAACAATTGGAAGGTTTGTTCTACAAGCCGGAAGATTTTGACAGTACAAAACAGTATCCATTAATGGTGTATTATTACGAATTGAATTCAGAAGAAATTCACAACCATAGTGCTCCAAAACCAACTGCATCAGTGATTTATCCAACCGAATATGCTTCAGGTGGATATCTTGTTTTCATTCCAGACATCAGGTACGAAGTTGGTCATCCGGCAAAATCTGCATACAACTGTATCATGAGCGGAACAGATTATTTACTCAAAAAATACTCTTGTATCGATTCAACACGCATGGGGCTTCAAGGGCAAAGTTGGGGTGGTTACCAAACGCTTCAATTGATTACCATGACCAACCGTTATGCTGCGGCAATGGCAGGAGCGCCTGTTTCGAATATGTTTTCTGCTTATGGCGGAATTCGTTGGGGAACCGGTGTAAGTCGTCAGTTCCAATACGAAATGGGCCAAAGTAGAATTGGAAAAACCATTTGGGAGAGTCCTGAATTGTATATTGAAAACTCGCCAATTTTTCACATTCCCAAAATCGAAACGCCACTTTTATTCATGTCGAACGATAACGATGGTGCAGTTCCCTGGTATCAGGGCATCGAACTATTCACGGGTATGAAACGCTTAGGAAAAACATGTTGGATGCTTAATTACAATGATGAAGAACACAACCTTGTAGGCTTGGCCAACAAAACTGACTTGAGTATACGCATGCGTCAATTTTTTGATCATTACCTCATGGGGCAGCCTGCACCTAAATGGATGACAGAAGGCATACCCGCATTGGAAAAAGGAAAAGATTTGGGATATTAATTTTAGACATGGAAAAATTACAAAACTTCATCAACGGAGCCTATTGTCGGACAAAAAGTGGAAAATACATCGATAATTACGACCCTTCTACAGGCGCTGTTTACAGCCTGATTCCGGATTCCAATGCCGAAGATGTGGAAGATGCGGTCAAAGCTGCTGAGGTAGCCTTTCCAATTTGGTCTTCTATGTCAAATGAAGAACGAAGTGCCATACTTGTTCGTGTAGCAGAAGGCATCGAAAAAAGAATGGAAGAATTGGTCAAAGCGGAATCCAAAGACAACGGAAAGCCTTTAAAATTAGCTGCAGCTGTTGATATTCCTCGTGCGGTTTCCAATTTTCATTTTTTTGCAACAGCGATTTTGCATTTTGCTTCGGAATCGCACCACATGGAAGGCGTTGGTATCAACTATACCCTAAGAAAACCAATCGGTATTGTGGGTTGTATTTCTCCTTGGAATTTGCCATTGTACCTTTTCACTTGGAAAATTGCTCCTGCGTTAGCAGCGGGAAATTGTGTGATTGCCAAACCATCAGAAATAACACCCTACACGGCTTTTCTTTTGGGACAAATTGCTAAAGATGCCGGAATGCCGGATGGTGTATTGAACATCATTCACGGTTCAGGTGCAAGCGCTGGCGATACCATTGTAAAACATCCAAAAATCAAAGCCATTTCCTTTACCGGAGGAACGAAAACCGGTGCCTACATCGCCCAAACTGCAGCACCGATGTTCAAAAAATTGTCTCTAGAATTGGGTGGTAAGAATCCAACGATCATTTTTGACGATTGCAACTTTGATGACATGCTCAAAACGACCTTGCGTTCATCGTTCAGTAATCAGGGTCAAATTTGTCTGTGTGGTTCGCGGTTGTTTGTTCAACGTGGAATTTATGAGCGTTTCAAAACTGCATTCACCGAAAAAGTAGAAAAAATAAAGGTCTCCTACCCTACTGACCCTGAAGCCATTATGGGTGCTTTGGTTTCAGAACCGCATTTGAATAAAGTACTGTCATACATTGATCTCGCACAAGAAGAAGGCGGAAAAGTAATCGCAGGTGGAAAACGCGTTCATCTGGACGCACCGCACGATAATGGCTATTATTTACGTCCAACGGTTATTGAAGGTTTGTCTTTCGACTGCAGAACCAACCAAGAAGAAATTTTTGGTCCAGTGGTTACACTAACTCCATTCGATACTGAGGAAGAAGTCCTGCAAATGGCCAATTCAACCGATTACGGATTGGCGGCTGTGGTTTGGACGAACGACGTGAAACGCACGCACCGCATGGCGGAACAACTTGAATTTGGTATTGTATGGGTGAATTCATGGTTGGTTCGAGATTTAAGAACTCCATTTGGTGGGGTAAAATCGTCTGGTGTTGGCCGCGAAGGTGGTTGGGAGGCACTGCGGTTTTTTACAGAGCCGAAGAATGTTTTTGTAAGTTATTGATTTGTTTCATCCTCCCCCTTTGTCCCCCTCCAAAGGGGGAAATGTTGTAAACCTATTTTAGGACGATTCAATTCAAATTAATTTAGTTGGAATAATACTAAAATTCAAATGCTTATCCTTTCGAAGAGGGAAATACAATAACTAATTTTAAGCCAATTCAGATACACACGGCATGTTTTCCCCCTTCGGAGGGGGACACAGGGGGAGGAAATTTCAAAAAAAAAACGACCATCAAAAGACAGTCGTTGATTTGATTTATTAATCTATTTTTTTAATCCACAACCACCTGCTTCACAGCAATACCTTGCGCATTGCTCACGCGAAGCATGTAAGATCCTGAAGCTAAAGATTCAAGGTTGATAGTCACAAGGGTTGCTTCGCTTAACGAAGTATAAACCACTTGACCTTGCAGATTCAAAACTTCAACCAATCCCAATTGACCGATTTTATTTGATACTGTTAAAATGCCAGTTGTTGGGTTCGGATAAACTGCCAATGCCGAAGCTAAAAGTGTTTCCTCAATACCTGTATCGTCGATTAAACAAAATGTTTGGCTGTTGGTAGATCCAAAATTGGCTTGAGCTTCTGTGATTTCTGCCTCAACATTACCCTGATATAAAATCTGATAAGTTCCAGCGCCACCGTTAGCCGCAGAACAACCTGTTAAACCGTCACCGTATGAATCGTTGATGGTAAAGGTATAACAACCGTAATCCAAGCAAAAATCTGAAGCAACCAATACTGGATTTGAATCTGTGTAGCCAGTTCCAGAATACAATACAGTACCTGTAGCGTTGGTCAACTCCCAAGTGGTTTCACTCGCATAACAATCTAAATTCAAATTTAAATTTGCAGTCTGTCCATTCACTACTGTCGTAAATGAAGAATTGGTAATGTTGTTGGTTAAATTCTGGTCTGTAGAACCGTTGGGATTGATTACCTCAGCAGTAAACGTATGGTTTCCACCGGCCAAATTAGCATTAGGAAGCGTAACCGTTGTTGTCTGCCACTGGCTCAAATTCCCTGTCCAGTTGAAGGTGAGATTCTGATTCCCATCAAAACCATAACTAATTGTCGCTGATGTTAATAGATTTGAACCTGAATTGGTTATTGTTACCTGCGGAGATACTGTCCCTGTGCATAAAGTTCCACTAACACCCAAGGGATTATTTATTCCAGCATCAATTGCTATGCTTGAAGACCCAGAAGGATCATAACCATCAATGAAACTAGCTCCAGTATTATTCGGGTCCAACCAGAATTTTAATTGATTGGTATTGTTACTCCCTGAAGGATTCCATGAATTGCATAACCTTCCATAATAATCTGGTGCAGACAAATTGGAACAAGATGCTCCCCCACCCCATAATTGGCCAATAATTCGGTGATCTTGATTAAACAATGGAGAACCCGATGAACCACCTTCTGTAGTTGTGTTTCTATCCCACTCTACTTGCCAAACACCGTTAGCCTCTGAACCCATAGCTGTTGCAGCCACCGCAGATGCATCATCGAATGAAATCTTTTTAATATCTCCGGAAGGATGGTGTATACAGACAGTCGAAGTTGGGGCCGTTGTAGAATTGTCCCAACCAGAAAAATAAGGAGAATAGGCTGAAGGTACTGTTCCCCCTACAAGACCACCTGTAATCTCAACCAAACAAAAATCTGACGGTGTCCTTCTTGATCTCAAAACACCACCTGACAATGACTGAAATGTTGGTGATGCAGCAGGATTGGTGCATGCTGTAGCTTGCCAATTGAATCTAAAAATCCATGTTGCAGGATTAGAATAACAGTGGTTTGCAGTTAAAACGTATGGCTTCCCATCATTTTGAGTATTGTTAATTAATGCTCCGGAACAAAAGCCATTGCTACCAGAAACTAACATTACCGCACTGTTGCGTTCGTTCGTCCATGGTGCACCATCAGCACAATTCACATTCATGTTACAAGATCCTGAACCTCCAAAAGCTTTTTCTATGAATTCTCCTGACGTTCTGTAACCATGAGTAATGGTTGTTAATGTCAAATCACAAAGTGTTTCTGTATTAGCCGGCGGAATGTAATATTCAACAATTGCCGTGTTACCTGGAACTAACTCAGTACCCAACTGTCCTTCATAAATGTGGGTTTGAACGAATTTTCCGAGAATAAAATCTTTTTGTGGATTGTAAACATACAATTCGTTTCCTTCCGGAATAGAAAGGTTTTCAAAAGTTAGATTAACAGTCAAAGCATTTTCACAAACAACCTTTAACAACCAAATCTTTCCTCCACTTGGCAAATCGATCCATGTTCCTGAATTGTTAAAATTAAAATCTACATCTTGGTTGTATCCAAAACGCCAAGGTCCAGTTTGCAACTCATCGTTGATGGCGTCTTCCATTCGCAATTGATTTACATTGGGTTCAGTGAAGTTTACTGTCCAAATGTTTTTAAAATCAACCGTATGTTTTACACTTTTTGGAGCACCACCCAAACCTTGTTGGCAGAATGAAGAAAAAGTAAAAGCAAAAAGCGCAAAGAGTAATCCTAATCTTTTCATTTTATAATTTTAAGTATAACAATTTCTGGCGATAATTGAATTGAATTCACATGTTTAAATACAGACGGGAAAATTACTAAAAAGATTGCCAAACTGGAAAGAAAAATGGTATCAAAAAATATTCAATGGAATGCTTTTTTTGTTCCACACGATTAATGGTTATATTTGAACGTTTTCTTTTTCAAGTCAATATGATTATCGGAATTTGTGGTGGAAGTGGTTCGGGAAAAACGACCTTATTGAAGCGTATTGCTAGTGAATTGGAGCATCATAAGCCTGCAATTTTCTCAATGGACAATTATTACCACCCCATTCAAATGCAACAAAAAGATGCAAAAGGCGCGTACAATTTCGATTTACCGACAGCCCTTCACAAGGAAAATTTAGTTTCAGATTTAAATACACTTGCTACAGGAAATGCTATTGAAGTAAAAGAATACCATTTCAATGCGCCTCCAGATAAAAATGTGCTCTTAACCATTGAACCATCATCACTAATTATAGTTGAGGGATTGTTTTTATTTCACTATCAAGAGGTGCATTCCTTGATTGATTTTTCAATTTTTATGGATGTCGATCCCTCAGTTCAATTAGACAGAAGATTATACAGAGATCAAGAAACGAGAGGATATACAAGAGAGGCAATTATTTATCAATGGGAAAACCATGTTGCACCTTGTTATGAAAACTATTTGTTACCTTATGAACATTTGGCGAACTTTAGATTTCACAATGATCACAGAGCGGATGAAGAATTCGAACGTTTAATGTACGAGCTTCATGGCAAAATGGTAATTTAAGATTTTACATGCCATTCATTAGAAAAAATAAAAATCTACTTTTTGCATGTTTTGCCACTTTGGCACTAATAATTTCTCATTACATCATTTTTTCCGAAGACTATTCTGGTCATGCAGCGAAATTTGAAGCACAATTCCAGCAAAAACAAGCTGATTTAGATAATTTTCTGAATGAACAGAATGTACGTTTTACTGAACGTTCCACAAAGACTTTTTGGCAAAATGAACAAAATGATTTTCCATTTTACGTTCACATATTCAAGAACGATTCTCTCGTATTTTGGAGTACTAATCAAGTACCCATAAACAGATTTGCCGACATTCATTTTCCTTCAGAAGGCATATTGCATTTGCAGAATGGCTGGTATTACTCCAAATACGTTAAACACGAAGATTATTTGATATGTGCTTCTTTTCTTATAAAACACGAATACGAATATGAAAACAAAGAACTGAACAATTCCTTTTCTAAAGCTTTTGATGTACCATTTGATGCGAGTATTTCATTAGATGAAGAAAATGAATACAATATTTACAATGTAAAAGGAGAATATTTATTTTCAATTCTTCCAGAAAATGTCCAAAAAATAGGTGATGCCAACGCGCTTTTATACACAATACTGTTTATTGTAGCATTGGTATCATTGCTATTCTGTACATACATGTTTGGTAAAAGTTTACCCCTTAAGTTAAAGTGGATTTTACCAATGACTATTATTGTCATTCGTATTATTTCAATTCAATTTCAGTGGTCAGCACAACTCGAAGGGATACCAATTATTGAAAGTGAATTATACAGCTTCACTTTTGGTTTTTCAAATTTTCTCGAGTTAATCATAAACTGTTTCTTCATTTTGTATTTAACATTTGTTGTGCGCGATTTTTTGCAAAATTGTAGCCGATTCAGACTTGACAAGTACATTGGAGTTGCTCTAATCCCTATAACTGCGCTATTTTGGTCCTTGATTGTGTTGGTTTTTAAGTCCATGATTATTGATGCCAATATTCCATTATCACTGGATCAGTTATTTTATTTAAACAGCTATTCGTTTTTAGCCCTTTTGGTAATTGGTTGTCTACTTTTTGCATTTTACACCTTCATTGTAACTACTATTTCTTATCTCAAAAGATTGGGCTGGACAAGAAAAGAATTAATTTTTCTGAATATTGGGCTGGGAATAATATACTTTACAATTTACTTACTTGGAAACGAACAATGGATTGGGCATTATTCCATTCCGGCAATAACCTTTATCATTCTTCTTTTAACACCGCAATCCTTCGAACGGAAAAATGCTATAGGTAACGGCTTGTTGTATGTGCTATTTTTCTCCTTAATCACCAATATTATTTTAACAGATTACATTAATGAAAAAGATATTTTAGAAAAGAAAAACTTAACGCAGCTTTTGGCCACAAAACAAGATCTTCAATTGGAAAAAGAGCTAGCTGCACACTACAATAAAATAAGTCAAGACAAATCACTACAACGGTTTTTAGTTTCCCCTAAAAACATGGGGTATTCTGAGTTCGAAAATGGTGTTGAGAATAGAATTTTTAAAGCTTTTTCTGATCGCTATGAAATGGGATTCCACTTATTCGACTCAACTGGTTCTTCATTAATTTTAGGTGATGATAATCAGAAAAACATGTTTAGGTTTTTGAATTTGGTTATTAATCAACATGGTAAAACAAGCCGAAAGGACTCCAGCATATATTTCATTGCGGACAATACTGGCCAATTAAGTTATATTTTAAAACATCCCCTAGAGGTTAAAGATTCTAACCTTGTTTACAAAGGATTTCTATTTGCAACATTTAAATCAAAGAAATTACCAGAAGAAATTGGTTTTCCAAGATTATTGATTCCTGAAAAAGCGCAGGTTTTTCAATCATTAGAAAAATATTCCCTTGCAACTTACCACGAAAAACGACTTATAAAAGACTATGGAGATTATGACTATCCACTCATCGACAATGAGGTGTTAAATTGGGATGTGAACAATCAAAACATAGCGTACAAAGGGGGGTTCACCCATTACATATTTAAAGAAAAAAATGGGGACATAATTGTACTCTCAAGCCCCGCGTTGGGATGGAAGGAATTTATAACTTCTTTTGCCTACTTGTTTTGCTTGTATTGTTTTCTTCTCATTCCACTGGTTATACAATTTAACAAGAAACTTTTCCAAAGAAAAACATTAACACTAGCTTTAAAAATTCAATTGGTTTTTGTTGGTATCGTTACCTTTTCATTGTTTGCTTTTGGCTGGGGAAGTGGATTATTTGTAAGTCAGCAATACGGTTCTTACAAGGATGTATTGATAAAAGAAAAATTGGCATCTGTTGTTACTGAAGTAAAAAGCAAATTGGGTTCTGAAAAAGAACTTTCGATTGAGACAAATGGTAATTTAATAGCATTCATTTTGCAAAAATTTTCCAAAGTTTTTGTTACAGACATTAACTTATACGATCCGAATGGAATTTTGCTTGGAAGTTCCAGAGCTAAAGTATTTAACATTGGATTATTAAGTGAACAAATGAATCCAGATGCTTTTCATGCTATGGAATACAGAGATAAAAGTGAGTTTGTTCATGATGAGAAAATTGGAAATCTGTCATATGCCTCGGCTTATCAGCCTTTGTTTAATGAAAACAAAAAACATTTGGGATACGTCAATTTGCAACATTTCGCGCAACAAAATGATTTTGAAAATCAAATACAACTCTTTCTGATTGCGATTATTAACGTATTCATTTTACTTCTTGCAGTATCAATTATTTTGTCGATTATCATTTCAAGATGGGTAACAGCGCCATTGCGATTGATACAGGATAGTTTCTCTAATTTGAAATTAGGAACTGAAAATCAACCAATTGTATATGATCGCGAAGACGAAATTGGGGCACTAGTAAAAAATTATAACCAAAAATTAAAAGAACTAGAAAATGCTGCCCTTCAGCTTGCTCAAAACGAAAGAGAATCGGCATGGCGAGAAATGGCAAAGCAGGTGGCTCATGAAATAAAAAACCCACTTACTCCAATGAAATTAAGCATACAACATCTTCAAAGGGTATACGATCCAAATAACCCCTCTTCGGCCGAAATGCTCAAAAAGGTTGCCAACTCGATGATTGAACAAATTGATGCCTTAACTAAAATTGCGAATGAATTTTCAAATTTTGCTAAAATGCCTAAGCAACAAATTGAAAAATTGGATTTGATAGCGGTAATAGCATCAGTTCTGGAGGTATTCAAACAAGATACACGATTGGTTTTTGAATTTCAACATGAAATTCAGCATGCAATAGTTTTAGCAGATAAAGATCAATTGATTCGCGTATTTAACAATCTATTGACTAACGCGGTGCAATCAATACCAGAGGAGCGAAAAGGAATGATAAAAATCGCTCTGGCTGAAAATGACAAACAATTTTTCACCATATCAATCAATGACAACGGTTGCGGTATCTCCTCTAAAAAATCACAAAACATATTTGTGCCGTATTTCACAACCAAAAATAACGGAACAGGCCTAGGTCTAGCAATGGTTAAGCAAATCGTTGAGAGCTTAAATGGGCATATTTCTTTTGTTTCCAAAGAAGATGAGGGTACAACATTTACGCTTGAATTACCTAGTGAAACTAATTCAAAAGGTAAAACAACATCAAACCAAGGTCAATAAGAATACTTACGCTTGCCGAATACAACAGATAAGTCATTGGTGCTACAGCGATTAGCAAACTTAATGTCACCATTGTTGGAATCACTACCGCTATCAATGCAAAGGTATTCTCAATCGCTCCCATTCCTACAACAATTCCTCCAAGACAACCAACAATGGTTAATACTACGCAAATAATTCCAAAGCGATTGAATTCAGCATTTGCAAATAACCTTTCCAAACCTGTCATATTTTTCACTTTCGTTTTCATAACTTTATTTTTATCAAAGTTGAGTAAGAATCAAGAAAATTAAAATGACCAAAAAGGGCATTTTTTTATGACGAAAATCATCCTTTATTGAAAAAAACAATAGAATCAAAAATGTGCTTAAATGAATAATGTGTATTTTTCGAATCTAAAATCAATAAAACCATGAGAATCAAAATTTACGTTTTGTTAAGCCTTCTTGTTATTGGATATCCAGCACAATTGATAAGTCAGAAAACCAAGTTGGTTGCTAACAATATTGAATATGTTGAATTGCGAAATATGCCACAACCCGGATCCATACAAATTGAAGCTGGTGATTTCAAAATTTTCAAAATAGATATCCAAACCTTGAGAAGCGAATTGGAAGGTGTTACTTACCGAGAAGGAGAAATAAATGGTTTTATCGGTCAAATTGCATTGCCGCATCCTGATGGTAGCACCAAAAATTATACTGTTAAAAGAAACAAAACTTTACATCCTGATTTGAACGCAAAATTTGATGAAATCCGAACCTATGACGCCTATGGAATGGATGGCTCTGGTGCTTTCGGGAAATGGGACATTACGCCACAAGGTCTTCATGGTATGATTATGATTCCCGGTGAAAGCACAATTTTCATCGATCCATATTTTAAAGGAAATACCGAATATTATATTGTTTACAGAAAAGATGATTTTATTACAAACAAACTTAAATCATGCTTTTTTGAAAATCCAAATGATGACGCAAGCTCTAAGCCAGAACCGGCTTTAAAAAACGTATTTGGCACTTGTGAATTAAGAAGCTACCGCCTTGCGCTTTCAGCTACTGGTGAATATACAGCATTTCATGGTGGAACAGTTGCATTGGCTCAAGCTGCACAGGCAACTTCAATGAACCGTGTCAATGGCGTCTATGAAAAAGACATTGCTATTACAATGGTTATCGTTCCAAATAATAATAATTTGATCTATACGAACGCCGCAACTGATCCTTTTACCAATGGTACTCCCGGAACAATGATCAATCAAAACCAAACAACATGCGACAATACAATCGGTAGTGCCAACTACGATATTGGTCACGTATTTGGAACCAATAGTGGTGGATTAGCTGGATTGGGTGTTGTATGTACCGGAGGTCAAAAGGCACGTGGTGTTACAGGAAGTTCTGCGCCAATTGGAGATCCTTTCGATATTGATTATGTTGCGCATGAAATGGGCCACCAATTTGGAGGAAATCATACCCAAAATAACAATTGCAACAGTGTAGCTGCTGCGAGACGTGAACCTGGTAGCGCTAGTACAATAATGGGATATGCAGGGATTTGCGCACCGGATGTTCAAAGTAATAGTGATGATTATTTTCACGGTTACAACCTAGGAGAAATAAGTAATGAGATTTTAAGCAACGGTCATCAGTGCGAAGCACTTACTGCTCTTAACAACACGGCACCAACAATCGTTTCAACTGGTGGAAATATTTCAGTTCCAAAATCAACACCTTTCATTCTTACTGGAAATGCAACTGATCCGGATGGTGATGTGCTAACTTACCTATGGGAGCAAATGGATAACGAAGCTTCAACACAACCGCCAGTTGCCACAGCCACCGGTGGACCGAACTTCAGAAGTTTTGACCCAACGACCAATCCATCAAGGTACTTTCCAAATTTACAGTCTTTAGCTAGTAATGGCCCATTTACATGGGAAGTGCTTCCTTCTGTTGCTAGAGTAATGGATTTCAGATTAACTGTTAAAGATAACCATGCCGTTGGTTCATGCAATGATTACACTGACATAACGGTAACGACTGTATCGAGTGCTGGACCGTTTGTTGTCACATACCCAACTGCTACAGGAATAACATGGACATCTGGAGGCACACAAACAGTTACTTGGAATGTCGCTAGCACAACTGCTGCTCCAATCAATTGTGCGAACGTAAAAATATTACTTTCCACAGACGGTGGATTGACCTACCCGATCGTTTTAAGTTCAAGTACTGCCAATGATGGAACACAGGCAATTACGGTTCCCTCTGTTTCGAGTACAACATGTAGAGTGATGGTTGTTTCGTCAAGTGAAACATTCTTCGATATTTCTGATAATAATTTCACGATTACATGCACTACTCCTGCAACACCAACGTTCAATACCGGAACTGTTTATTGTCAAAATGAAGCGGTAAGTCCACTTCCAAACACATCATCAAATAATATTACTGGCAACTGGAATACAGCATTGAGCACAGCTAATTTAGGGACAACAACTTATATTTTCACTCCCGCCTCTGGCTTATGTGCAAATCAACTAAACCTTGCCGTAACAATAAATCCATCGGTTACACCAACATTTACACCAATCGCACCATTGTGTTTAAATGCAACTCCACCCAACCTTCCAATTACGTCTTCAAATGGAATTGCTGGTGTTTGGGATGCCAACATTTCAACAACAACAGCAGGTACCTTTACTTATAATTTCACACCCAATGCTGGACAGTGTGCAGCGGTAACAAGTCTTTCAATTACAGTTCAAGATTTGGTAACACCAACATTCAACACTTTTGGACCTTACTGTCAAAATGATGCTGCCGGAACCTTACCAAGCACCTCTAGCAATGGCATAACCGGAACTTGGTCAAACCAAATAACGACGGGTACTGTTGGCATTTCAAACTACACATTTACGCCAGGAAATGGACAATGCGCTGGAAACACATCTATAAATGTTGTTGTAAGCGCCTATCCTAGCAATCAAGTTACTCAAAGCGGGCTAAACTTGACAGCACTAGCGAATAATGCAACCTACCAATGGATTGATTGCAATAATAACAATGCACCAATTTCCGGAGCAACTAACCAAAGTTTCACAACAAATGCGATAATCGGATCATATGCAGTGATTGTCTCTAATGGTTCATGTTCAAGTACTTCTGAATGTTTTATTATTGACCAAACTGATTTAAATGAAATGGGTGATGCGGGTATTTTAATGTATCCAAACCCTTCAGATGGTATTTTACACATTTCTTGGAATGGAATAAATGCTCATGAAATTGAATTAATGGACGCAAGCGGAAGAATTTTATTGAAAGAACAGCTTAGCGGTTTTGACCACAATTTCGATGTTTCATCATATGCTAATGGTGTCTACTTTATTAAATTGATCAGTGAAACTGAGCGTTTCATCCGCAAATTTCAAAAACAAGAATTAAAATAATGTGCAATTTAATTTTTGGAATTAGTTTTCTTTTTTCTGGTTTCTTAATTGGCCAAAAACCTATTTATTACTTAATAGGTAGACCATATTCTTTTGCATTCAACAATGCACTTCAAGAGGTCGCTGATGAATATAAACTTACCTTTTCATATGCATTAGGGGATGTCTACAGCGAAAGCATGGCTGCTGAAATCGTGGACTATCAAAAACATAACGATTCAATAATTGCCGCAATTTGTAAAAACACCCCGAATTGTATTGATTTTATATTTGAAGATGCTAATTATGAAATTAAAGTTCAAGATAGCATTAGAACAGTTTTATATTCTCGTGAAGAATATTTGTGTAAATCGAGTTTTTTAAACGAGTCCTATATTTTATTCGATAAAAAATCCAAGAAAAAGGCGGAAAGATATTGGATATATTTATTGGGCAATAAAAAAAGTGAAACGGAACGAAAAATTGAAACGATTGCGATTTACAGCTGGAAAAACGGTCGAATAAAACCCAAGAAAGTCAAAAACTATTCTATTCCAAAAGTCTTCTGTGCAGAAGGCATATAAAGATCTAAAAAAATAATGGCTGCCTTTAAAAGACAGCCATATTTTTCAGACCTATAGTTTCTAACGCAAACTACATACAATACAGAAAATCTCGTTTGACTTTTCTGTATAGTGCTATTATATTGTCTTTCAAGGATTTTGAAAGGATATAGTATTGTTTTGAGTGACGAACATATGAAAGTTTTTATAAAATTCAAAATAAATGCTAAAAAAATTATCAATTATAACGGTTTCATTATATAAATTGATACAATTAACCTGTTAAGATTGACATAACATAATTTATCAGTTAATAATTCTATAAATTTGCCAGAATAATGAAAGACGATAAAAAAGTAGGGGTAATTGGAGGGGGAAGCTGGGCAACTGCACTTGTTAAGATTTTATGCAACAATTTGTCTTCAGTCAATTGGTGGATGAGAAATGATGATGCGGTAGATTATATTTTAAAATATCGTCACAATCCTAATTATTTACAATCTGTTGAATTTGATTTAAATAAAATAAATGTAAGTTCTGATTTATCGGAAATTTTGGCGCAATCTGACACTATTATTATCGCAACACCCTCAGCTTTTTTGGTTAATATTTTTAAGGATATAAATCATGACTTGCTAAAAGATAAAATTGTTTTCTCTGCTGTTAAAGGTATTATTCCTGAATATAATGCAATTCCAGCACGTTTCATCCATAAGACCTTCGGAACACCTTATAAGAATATTGGAATCATTTGCGGTCCTTGTCATGCTGAAGAAGTCGCACTAGAAAGGCTTTCATATCTTACTATTGCTAGCCAGGAAGATCGCATTGCAGAAAAAATGGCTGATCTATTGTCTTGCAGATACATTAAAACAACAACCTCAGATGATCTAATAGGAACAGAACTTTCAGCTGTTTTAAAAAATGTTTATGCTTTAGCATCAGGAATATGTTCAGGATTAGGATACGGAGATAACTTTCAAGCAGTTCTAATTGCCAACGCGATTCAAGAAAGTGAAAACTTCATTGATGAAGTCAGTCCAATTCACCGAGATGTTAAAACTTCAGCATATTTAGGAGACTTATTGGTTACTGCATATTCTCAATTTTCTAGAAATCGCACTTTCGGTTTTATGATTGGTAAAGGGTATTCAGTGAAAACAGCACAACTGGAAATGAATATGATTGCCGAAGGATATTACGCTACAAAGTGTATTATTGAAATCAATAAAAAATTTCAAGTAGAAATGCCAATTGTTGAGGCTGTTTATAATATCCTTTACGAAAAGATTTCACCTGTAATTGAAATGCGAATTCTTACAGATAAATTATCTTAAATCGACATCACACCAAAATTGACTTGCTAAATTTTAGAAGTTCATAACTCAAAAAACCATAATCACTTTAAATACTTGAATTTGATAATTTTGCTTTATGAAAGTTTTTAAATTCGGTGGCGCTTCAGTTAAAGACAGTGCCGCAGTTCGAAATGTTTCGAGTCTATTAGCTGGATTTTCAGGAGAAAAGCTTACCGTGGTAGTTTCCGCCATGGGAAAATCTACCAATAAGCTAGAAGAAATCGTTGATGCATTGGTAAATCGTGATAAAAATTTATTTGACACCAACTTGGAATTATTGACTAAGTTCCACATTGAAATTTTAGGCGATTTGTTCACTGAAAAACATTTTGGGGTTTACCAGCAAATTGATGAAATCTTAGAGCTAATTGCTAGAAAATTCAACGAACCTATTCCAGAAAACAAAGCATTTTTATACGATCAAATTGTCTCTTTAGGAGAGGTATTGTCAACATTTATTCTAAGTGCTTTCCTTCAAGAGGAAGGTCACAAAGCAAAATGGGTTGATGCACGAAAATTAATCAGAACCAATTCAATATTTCAAGAAGGGAAGGTAGATTGGAACAAAACTGAGCAACTAATCACTCAAAACTTTTTACCATTATTCGACAATAATAATATTTTAATTACCCAAGGTTTTATTGGTCATACAGCTGAAGGATTTACCACAACGCTCGGCAGAGAAGGATCAGACTATACAGCCGGTATTTTTGCTTATTGCACTAATGCAGAAAGTGTAACCATATGGAAAGATGTTCCAGGCATGTTAAATGCAGACCCGAAGTATTTTAACAATACCGTTAAACTTAACAGCATTTCATTTAAAGAGGCTATTGAACTTTCTTACTATGGTGCATCAGTGATTCACCCGAAGACCATTCAGCCACTCCAGAAGAAGTACATCCCATTGTTCGTAAAATCCTTTTTGAACCCTGAAGCTGAGGGGACAATAATTCATCAATCTACCGAAAATGACAATCTCATTCCCTCTTTCATTATCAAAAAGGACCAAGTATTGTTTTCTTTCACCACTAAAGATTTTTCATTCATCGTTGAGGAAAATTTGAGTGATATATTTGACAAACTCACCAAGGCTAATGTAACCATGAATTTGATGCAAAATTCAGCATTAGATTTCTCCATATTGGTTGACAGTAAAAAGGTAAATGTCACAGAATTTATATCCATTTTTGCCAATGATTATCATGTTAAGTACAATTCAGCATTAGAATTGGCTACAATTCGACATTACAACGATAATACCATCGCACAATTGATCGAAAATAAAGAAGTACTGCTCGAACAAAGAACCCGACACACTGTAAGATTGGTACTAAAAGAAAAATAACTGTGGAAGAACGACTAGATAAAATACTATTGACCAGAAATCTGGTTAGTTCACGTACAAGAGCTGAAGAGGTAATAAAAAACGATGGTGTTATCGTAAACGGAAAATTAATCAATAAATCTGGTAAAAAAATTCCTATAGATGCCAAAATTGAACTCGTAGCAGAAGAATTACCTTGGGTTTCCAGGGGAGCTTTGAAATTACTTCATGCTATCGAAACTTGGGAGATAAATATTGAATCGAAAGTTTTCCTTGATATCGGTGCATCAACAGGCGGTTTTACCGAAGTGCTACTTAGTAAAAATGCCGAAAAAGTTTACTGTATTGATGTAGGAACGGATCAACTTCACCCGAGAATCAAGAATAATCCAAAAATTGTAAATCTTGAAAAAACGCATATTCGAGAATTGACCAATCATCTCGTGACAGAACCCATTGATGGCTGCGTTATTGATGTTTCTTTTATTTCATTGTCAAAAGTTTTTCCTTTTATCCATTCATTTTTAAAAGAAAATTCCTTTGTTGTCGCTTTGGTTAAACCACAATTTGAGGTAGGCAAAGAAAACATAAGTAAAGGTGGAATTGTTAAGAATAAGACATTACATCAAAAATGTATTACCGACCTTATTGAAATTGCAAAGGTTAATCAATTGATTTGTGAAGCTCATATTGATTCCCCTATTTTAGGTAAAGATGGAAATCACGAGTACCTCATGCGTTTAAGAAAAATTTAATTTATTTCTAAACTTTCGGGTGGGATTTTCTTCCTGATAAAATTTTATCAAGATGAACAAATGATTTTCCCCTTCGTGAACATCAATACCATTGAATTGTTTTGTTTTAGAATTATCGCTTCTTTAGATTGATTCAAAACAAGTGAAATTCCTTATTTTTGTATAATGATGAACAGTGAACCCACAAAGCCATTTTCCGTTCGTGAAATAAGGGAACAATTTCCTGCTTTGAAAAGATTGGTATACAATAAAAATCTCATTTATTTCGATAACGGTGCAACTTCTCAAAAACCACAAGTGGTTCTAGATGCCATCAATAAATATTATTCAAAAGACAATGCCAATATTCATCGTGGGGTGCATTACATGAGTCAAAAAGCGACGACTGAATTTGAAGAAGCAAGAAAAATTATTCAACACTACATCAACGCAAGGAAATCTGAGGAAATTATATTCACAAAAGGAACAACAGACGGCATCAATCTGGTTGCTAATTCATTCGGATCCTTGCTTAAGGCTGGGGATGAAATTCTAATTACGGCAATGGAGCACCATTCCAATATTGTTCCTTGGCAAATGTTGTGTGAACGTAAAAACCTGATCCTAAAAGTTGCTCCAATTAATAAAAAAGGCGAATTAATTATTGAAGATTTCGATAAGTTGCTTTCAAAAAATACCAAATTGGTTGCGGTAACGCATATTTCGAATACACTAGGCACAATCAATCCAGTTAAAGAACTTGCAGAAAAAGCACATGCCGTTGGAGCAAAAATTTTGGTTGACGGTGCTCAAAGTATTCAACACAAAAAAATAGATGTCCGCGATCTAAATTGCGACTTTTTTGTTTTTTCAGGTCACAAAGTTTTCGGTCCAACAGGCATTGGAGTTTTATATGGAAAAGAAGACCTTCTCGACCGCATGCCACCCTATCAAGGGGGTGGAGATATGATTGAACGCGTTACCTTTGAACGAACAACCTACAATGAATTACCTTTTAAATTCGAAGCTGGAACACCTCATATAGCCGGAGGAATTTGTTTAGGTGAGGCGGTTAAATTCTTGTCTTCATTAGATATAAATGCGATAGAAAAGCACGAAAAAGAACTTGCAGATTATGCACAAGATATGCTTGATACTTTTGAGGGTATGCGAATCATCGGTGAAGCAAAAAATAAAACATCAGTCGTGTCTTTTTTTGTCGATGGTATTCACCCGTTCGACATTGGTACTTTGTTAGATAAACAAGGAATAGCTGTTAGGACAGGGCATCATTGTACGCAACCTTTAATGGATTTTTATAAAATTCCAGGAACAGTAAGAGCTTCTTTTGCGTTTTACAATACACGTGAAGAAATAGATAAGTTTATTGCCGCTGTGGATAAAAGCATTACACTTTTGAAATAATGTAATAAATGAGTGATAAAACTATTATTGAAAAACAACAAGAAATCATCAACGAGTTCGAAATGTTTGATGATTGGATGGAGAAATACGAGTATATAATTGATCTCGGTAAAGATTTACCCTTAATTGACCCTAATTTAAAAACTGAAGATAGACTTATAAATGGATGTCAATCTAAGGTTTGGGTGGATTGGAATTTTTCAAATGGCAAAATGCATTTTACAGCAGATTCTGACGCCATTATAACTAAAGGAATGATTGGACTGCTGATTCGTGTTTTGGATAATGAAAGTCCCGAAACCATTTTGAAAAATGATCTTTTCTTCATTAGAGAAATTGGCCTACAAGAACACCTATCACCCACCCGCGCCAATGGGTTAGCTGGGATGGTGAAAAAACTAAAAACCGCCGCATTGGAAAGTATCGCCTAAAGTATTTAGCAAGACATTATGGAAAATGAAATAGTAGACCTGGAAAATAAAGTTGTTGATATGCTCAAAACAATTTATGACCCTGAAATTCCAGTTGATATTTTCGAATTGGGACTCATTTATGAAGTTCAAATTGATGAGGATAGAAACGTAGAGATTCAAATGACCCTTACATCTCCAAATTGCCCAGTAGCAGAAAGCCTACCCAAAGAGGTAGAAGAAAAAGTATCTTCAATTGAAGGCATAATTAAAGCTCATGTTAATATTGTCTTCGATCCACCATGGGACAAGGATATGATGAGTGAAGAAGCCAAACTAGAATTGGGCTTTTTATAATTTTTCAACTTTTTGACACAACCTTTTCAATCTTTTTTTGTTTAATCTTTTAATCAATTAATTAAACAAAATAATTTATGAAAAAAGTATCGCTATTATTTAATGTCCGCCAATTATTCGCCGCTGGACTTTTATTAATTGGGATTTCAACATCCCAAGCACAAACAAACGTTTATGATAACGTAATTGCCGTTAGTCCAAATCACACTTCTCTTGCAGCTGCAATTCAGCAAGCTGGTTTAGTTGGGGCTTTGCAAAATCCAAGTGCCACATTGACAGTTTTTGCTCCAGACAATGCTGCTTTTGATAATTTAGCAACAGCATTGGGGACCAACATAAGTGGCTTATTGGCAAACCCTCAATTATCAAGCATACTTTTGTACCACGTACTTGGTACAACTGTTCCTGCATCTGCAGTAACAAATGGGGCTATTGTTACACCTTTGAACAATGCCAACACATTAAAAATGACCAAAACTTTAGGAGGTAGTGTGTATGCAAACCAAGCCAAAGTAACGGTTGCTGATTTAACTACCAACAACGGAGTTGTGCACTCGGTAAACGCAGTATTGCTTCCAGTTGAAACAGTTGCAGACATTGCTATTGACAATGGATTTACAAGTTTGGTTACTGCGGTTGTTACTGCTGAACTTTTGCCGGCTGTTACGAATCCACTAGCTGATTTAACCGTTTTCGCACCTACCAATGCTGCATTTGACAATTTGGCTACAGCACTTGGAACTAATCTTGCAGGTGTTCTTGCAAACCCAGCTCTTTCAGCTATTTTAACTTATCACGTTTTAGGTACAGGCGTTCAGTCAACTGCTATCAACAATGGTGACATTGTTACACCTTTAAACACTGTAAACACGTTGAAACTTACTAAAAAATCAACTGGTGAAGTATTCGTAAATCAAGCGCAAGTAACCCTAGCAGACTTAAATGCTGATAATGGCGTTGTGCATGTTTTAGACGCAGTGGTATTGCCAGTTGAAACAGTTGTTGACGTAGCTATCGACAATAGCTTTACAAGTTTAGCTGCTGCTGTAATTAAAGCTGAGTTATTACCAGCATTAACAAATCCTTTTGGTACTTTCACAGTTTTCGCACCAACAAATACAGCTTTTGATAATTTGGCTACTGCCTTAGGAACTGATTTGAATGGAATTTTGAACCTTCCAAATCTGGGAGATGTTTTATTGTATCACGTTGTAGGTTCAGTAGCTTTATCAACAGACCTTACAAATGGTGCTGTTCCAACCCTATTAGGTCAAGATGTTACTATCGATCTAACAAATGGAGTTAAAGTTAACGATGCAAATGTAACAACTGCAGATGTTCTTGCAGACAACGGAGTAGTTCATGTTATTGATGCAGTTTTATTGCCATCTGCTAACTTAAATGAAAATATGGAAGAAGTTATCACTTTGTATCCTAATCCTGCAAGTGAAAACTTAATAATAGAAGGTTCAACTTATAGTGAATATACAATCCTTGATATATCTGGAAAAGTAGTAAAATCTTCAAAAATCGAAAATAAAACTATTGATTTGTCAGGATTAAATCCTGGAATGTACAATGTTCAATTGATTAATGGAAATAACGTGAAATTTGCACGTTTCATGAAAAAATAATTAACGCAAACTTTACAAGAAGGATGAGTGATTGGCTCATCCTTTTTTATTTCTCTACATTCTTATTTTAAAATCAACATGATCTTTTCATCATCTACCTGATCAAAATTTTCATAAAATTGACCTACAGCATTAAAATTCAGTGGTATTTCTAAACAAATTAAATCATCTACCACTTTTGTTATTTTTTTAAAAGTATCCAAAGGGCATACTGGAAGAAGCGCAATTATTTTTTCAACAGGAAAATTTCTTAGTTCTTTAACCGCCAACAATATTGAATTCCCTGTCGCTGCTCCATCATCAACTAAAAACACAATCTTATTTTTCAAATTGCTTTCGCTATAGGAATGTCCGTAAACGTCCATTTGCTTCCGCATTTTCAAGCGCGCAGTGCGAATCTGATGAACAATTTCGTTTTCAGAGTAATCAGAATCTAATGTAATTGCCTTACCCCCTTGACCAATTGCGCCAATAGAATATTCAGGATTATCAGGATGACCGACTTTCTTTATAAAAATCAACTTTAAAGGCAAATGGTATGCTTTCGCTATTTCGGAAGCAACAATGACCCCTCCTCTTGGAATTGCCAGAACAATTGCGTTTGATAAATCAAGATTGGAAATAGTATCAACCAATAATTTTCCAGCTTCGTTTCTATCCTTAAACATCAGGTGATTTTACAATACAATTTAATTGCTAAATGCCAATTTGTAATTGAGATAAATCAAATTAAATCTTGTTTTTTGCTGTTTAGCAGGATTTGTAAATCTGGTTCAACTGCAAATAACATAATCTATTAAACTGTCACCCCAACTCCTTTTCCAAATACCTAGCGGTATGCGATAATTTCTTATACTTTTTGACGATTTCCTCTGGAGTTCCGGTTGCAATAATATTTCCTCCTCGATTTCCACCTTCGGGGCCGATATCAATGATATAATCTGCAACTTTAACGATGTCAAGATTATGTTCAATCACAACCACCGAATTCCCCTCATCTACAAGTCTTTGAAGCACATCAAGCAATAAACGAATATCTTCAAAATGCAATCCAGTTGAAGGTTCATCCAAGATGTATAAGGTTTTTCCTGTGCTTCTTCTTGAAAGTTCTGCTGCCAATTTTATACGTTGTGCTTCTCCTCCTGACAAAGTAGTTGATGGTTGCCCAAC